>PKWB01000109.1 GCA_003131685.1 Candidatus Dormiibacterota bacterium | reverse complement strand
GCGGCGCGATGACGACGACGTGAAGCCGCGCGTCGTCGATCCGAGTCCAGTCCACTGTGCCGCATGCAACGTTGTAATGGAGATGCGCTCCGTCCGCGGCCGTCCGCCGCGATTCTGCGGACCGGCGTGTCGGGCTGCTGCCTACCGGCGTCGACGCCAGGGCCAACCCGAGTCGCTGCCGCGATGGCCACACCCTAGGGGGCGGTTACGTCTCTCTGGGGCGAAGTTCTGGGAGACGCGCCGGGACGCGCTGGCCGGCGTTCGTGCCACCGCGCGCGAGGAACGCGCACGTCAGACCGCTGTGCGCCGGGCTCTGCGCCGCTGGGACAGCGCCTTCGCAGCCGCAGAAAGGCTCAACGTGCTCCGTGGGGCGCCCGCCCCAACGCCCGCAGCCGTTGCCGTATGGCGGGAGATCGCCGCTGCAGCCGCGGAGTGCGCTCGAGTGCAGGCGCCGGGCGGTCCGTGGACGCCGGTTCAGGAAAGTGCCGGGCGTGCCGTGGTGCTGCTCACGTCTCCGCACCTGACCCGCGCGGACCACAGGCGCCGGCAGCGAGAGGAGCGGAAGCGGGCCAAGCGGCTGGGGTGGTCTCCCGGTTCCGGGGTGGCTCGCTAACCTAGCCGAGAGGGTCGGCGCGAGGGTGGACACTCCCGGACCCAAGCCCTCACGCCCGTACCGAGCCAGCTCACCCAAGCCGCGCCTCCGCACTCAATGCCGTCATCCACATCGTCCCGCGCCTGCCACCGCCTCCTCTCCCCACATCTTTCCGCCGCATCCATCGCTTTTCTTTCTCGACATCGCTCCTTCACATCACACACACTTGCACCAACTGGTGCGTAGGACCTTCTTGCGTCACGAAATAGCTGTAGACGTAAGGGAGGTAAGCGGCGCTAGAGGAGAGCGGAGGCAGGATCTTTGCGTCCCGAGCGGAAGGAGTGGGGCTCGGCACCTGGCCGAGCTGTGTGGCCGCGGATACCGCATCCGTCACCTTCCGACTGGATCGCTCAGGCCGCAGAGACCCCAAGCCACTCGCCGGCCTGTCCAGGTAAGGAGCCGAGGCGCGCGATGGCGCTCGGATCCACCAAACGAATCGTGACCAGAGACGTGCCGATCCTGACGTTGGCGCCGTGGGCGTGGCAGACTTCGGGGCCAATGATCATGGGCAGGGAAACCATGAGGGCGCGTCTCGGCGCGGCCTCTTTGCCGGGGCGAAGAATCCTAGGAACGCGGGTTTCGAGCCCGCCCGGGGTCATCCTGAAGCGGTACCCTGATGCGGATGCGAACGGATGTTCGTCGATGCCTGGGAATACGAGCGCACGCGCTGCGTCCGAGGCCGTGCCGAACTATCGCGTTACCGTGTGTTTCGTCCGGAGGTACCCGTTCAGCCTCAGTGGTGGAATTGCAGTCGCGGGTCCGGCGATCCACACCACAGAGATCGCGAGTGCCGCAGACAACGCTTGACTGGGACGGCGAGGAATGGGAAGAGCGGTGCCTCAGCCTCCTTCACCTGCGATACAAGGCGCCGCGCCAATTTGAGCGCATCCCATCTTCCGACCAAGGAGACCTCGGTATCGAGGGGTTCTCCCACGACGGTTGCGTCTACCAATGCTACGCACCGCGCGGACCACTTCCCATCAGGGATCGATACGAAAGGCAGCGTGACAAGCTTGGCGAAGACCTAGCCAAGCTGGAGACGCGCCAAGCTGAGCTTATTGGAGTTCTGGGCGGCGTTCTGATACGTACGTATGTGTTTATGACGCCAATTCACGAGAGCCGGCGACTGAACAGATACGCGAAGGCCAAGGCAGCTGAGATCCGCGCGAAGGGTCTCCCTCACTGTGCGCCAGACTTCGACATCGTCGTTCACACTGAGGCGGATTATTCCGTCGAGCGCAGCGAGTTCATTGCACTCGGACTCCACAGATGGAGGCTCGCTCCCGTACACATACCCGTGGCCGCGGTGCAGACCTACGTTGCCTCGAACCCTCACCTGATTGCAACTATTGACGGAAAGATCGCTCGTCTGCCCGACATGGTCGCGAATGAGAGGACGGACTTACGGACCCGCTTGCTCGGACGGAAGCTGACGGCGGACAACAAACTCGTCGAGATACGCGGCCACAACCCGGCGGCGTGGGAGCACGTTCAAGAGCTGCGGGCTGCCAGGGCGGCGGCACTCGAGATCGAGTGCCTTATCCATACAGGCGATCCGCGGGATCTGCTTGTGAGCACAGCCATTGCTTACAAAGACACGCTGAGAGAAAGCATCGCGTTCCTTACGGAGGGCGATGCCTTGGATGTTGCTTGGGGTACGACGGCAGATTGGCTCGCCGAGTGTCCGCTAGACTTCCGTGCTCGGAGCGTAGCGTGAACGTGGACGATCACGATCACGACCGCCGCCTACCTGTCGGCGCAACCGACCCAGCTATGACGTTCACGAGACGTCCGACTTCCGTTCCGCCGGACCTACGGCCCGAGTGGCGTCTTCCGCTGTTGCTACTTATCGTTCGGCACTGCCGCGGCCAGACAGCGAGTCGTGAGCAACTTAGTATCTTGAACTCGGCAATCCTCCGCCCTGAGTCTCGGCGGGCATTGCTTGCCGCGCTGGGCGGACGTCTCACACCAGAAACGCCCATCGCCCAGTTCGAGCCGGCGCTCGATCGAGCGATCGATCGCGCCGTCGGCCTAGGATTACTCATCGTAAACGCTCATGATCGTCTCGAGTTGACGACCGTTGGTCGGACAGTGTTGCGAACGCTCGACTCGGACGACAACCTGTTTGTAAATGAGCGTGAGCTGCTCAAATCACTGCCCAAGGCTCTGTCGCAGGCCACCATCCGCAAAGCACTCACTGAGCGACGCGTGACATGAGACTACGGCTCCGGCGGTTTGAACTCCGAGCGGTCACCGCCGATGGGCCGTTCGGGGTTTCACTTCCCTTCTCCCCAGGACTTGTCGTGCTCAGGGGGGACAATTCAAGCGGAAAGTCGACGTGCCTGCAGGGCATCATCTACGCACTTGGGCTCGAGGGAATGTTGAGTCCCAGCCGGGCGGTCCCGCTGCCGCACGTCGCTACCGCCTCGCTAACCGATGAGGCGAGTGGTCGCGAACTCAACGTACTTGAAAGCTATGTCACGCTGGAGTTCGAGAACGAGGCGGGGCAGATCGCGACCGTGAGGCGGTATGCCAAACACGCGTCGATTGACACCCAGCTGGTCACTGTGTGGGACGGCCCGATCCTTTCCGAGCCGGTCAACGGGCTCCGCCAATCGACCTACTTCGTGAGGAGACCTGGATCCGCGCAGCGGGAGGCGGGATTCCATCACTGGCTGGCGGAGTTCGTTGGCTGGCAGTTACCCGAGGTCGCGCGGTATGACGGCGGGACCTCTCCACTCTATCTCGAGACGATCTTTCCACTCTTCTTTGTCGAGCAGAAGAGGGGATGGGCAGGGATACAGGCCCAGACCCCTACGTATTTCCGCATCCGCGACGTGGGGCGTCGCAATGTGGAGTTCGTCCTAGCCCTGGCGGGCGGGGACATCGTGGCCGAACGGCAACTACTCCGAGAGAAGATGACCCTCCTTCGCCAGCAGTGGGTAAGTGCCGTGACGGCCTTCCGAGCAGGTGCAAACGATCTCGGCATTGGCGTCACCGACGTGCCCGAGGAGCCCACGGCCTCGTGGCCTCTTGAGCCTGGACCATCCCTGTGGTTGGCAGAGCCGGGCGAATGGCGCCCTCTCGAGGCAGAGACAGCAAAGCTCAAGGTCGAGTTGGCGAACCTAACGCGTCGCGTCCTACCTACCGCTGAAGAGGCGGCCCCGGGGGCATCCAATGAGCTACAGGCCAACCTTCAGGAGCTACACGACATCTCAGGGCTTGCGGATGCGCTGCACCGCGAGTTGGCTATGGAGGAGGATCAGATCCGGAGCCTCGAGAGCAGAATTGCGTCACTCAATGATGATGTCCGCCGCAGTCAGGACGCGGACATCCTTCGAAAGATGGGCGCGCCCATATCTGCGATTGCGCCGGCTGATTGCCCGACCTGTCATCAAGAATTGCCCTCAACCCTACTAAACCCTGCCGCAGCGATCGTACCAATGCCGATTGAGAGCAATATCCAACTCCTGAAGGACCAGATTGAGCTGTTCCAAGCGATGCGGAGCGACATCACTTCGGCGATCGCGGCGAAGCGGCAGCAGCTCGTCGCTCTTGATGGGCGCGCGCGGGCGTTGCAGCAATCGGTTAGGGCGGCGCGCGAGACACTGGTCTCCGCTCGCGGAGCACTCTCAATTGATGATATGGAACGTCGAGTCCATTTGCGTGATCGCATTGAGACCTTGGATGGCGTGGAAAGTCGCCTGTCGAGCTTAACGTCGGTTCTGGCTCAGCTGGCTGGCACGTGGGCAGATTTGCTCCAGGCTCAGATTCGACTCCGAGAACAAAGCACACCTCGAGCAGATCAAAGAAAAATCGAAGCCCTCCAGGCACGATTCTTGGACCAGTTGATCGAGTACGGATTCACTAGCGTGCCCGTAAAGGAGCTGACGATTTCCGAGGACACATACCTTCCGGTTTACGAGGGCGTCGATCTGGGTTTTGATTTGTCTGCGAGCGATATGATCCGGACGATCTGGGCCCATCGCGTCGGACTTCTCGAAGTAGCCAGAAGCGTCGACAGTCATCACGCGCAGCTATTGGTCTTCGATGAGCCCCGGCAGCAGAGCACGGACCCGGTCAGCTTCGCGGCCCTTTTCCATCGCGTTGCTCAGGCAGCCGCTTCGGGTCAACAAGTGATCTGCGCTACGAGCGAGCCAGAGACGAGCGTCCGCAGCATGCTGGACAGGGTTCCACACCAATACCTGGGCTTCTCTGGAAAGCTGATTGAGCGGGTACCCAGTTAGTGTGGTAATCCCTCCGGAGGGTAAGACACCAGGACCGAGCCAAGCTTGAGTGATGCCCCATAGTCCTCCGCCATAAGCGTTGAAGGCGTTGGGATTGATGTGAACGGCTAACCGTTTCAGGCACCAGGGCGCGCACTAGCGGCCGGCGACGGGGGTCACGAAGTGGGAGGAACCATTCGCCCGCTGGCATCGACAAGCCGACGCCGATCCGAGTTCCGCAGGGCTTGAAGGACGCTCATTACATCGAAGGCGGGCTACTCGCAGATCAGGTGGGGTTCTGATCGCGGTACGTGCTCACGAGGAAGCTAGCCAACGTCTTTGCGCTGTCGACAACGAGCACCGCATGGCGGCGCTTGGGGGCATATGAGCGGACGTGACGATCGCCCATCTTGTTGCTGACACCCGCGATCCCGGAGACAACGCTAGCGAGTCCCGTTAGTACCTGCTTGAGCGGAGTGTCGAGGTCGGGTCTGGAGGGCTCCAGTGTCAGCAGTTTTTGGACCCGCTTGTAGAGCTTGCCGAGGTCACCGTCGTAGTCTGGCGGGCTAGGATCCAGGGCTCGCTCGATGTCAGTTAGTACCGCCTCGAGCATGGTCCTTGCGTTCGTCATCGCGCCATCAAAGTCACCCTCCCGGATTTTCTGGTCACACTTCGTTCGTTGCTCGTCGAGGAACCGCCGAGCGTCGTCGTCCGCACCGGTCAGGGGGTCAACGAAGGCCACCATCGAGCCGTCGAGGGTTCGGACCCGCGGAAGACCTCTCCCGTCGACGGCAACCTCGTACCCGTCGTACCGCAGCCGCTGGTTCAGGTAGTCAATCGCCGCCGGGTGGTCGAATTGGCGGTCGATGAACCCACCAGGGTGGAGTACCTCGGAAATCAGACGCGTTAATTCTGGTGTGTCGTTCAGTGCGCGGAGCTTCTGCTGGGCAAAAGGGCCGCGCGACGGAAAGCCTGATCCGTATACGTCACTGGCCCCGAATTCGTTGAAAAGGCGCACAAGGTCATACCCACCTCGGTAGGGTCCGAGGGAGTTATTGCCCAAGATAATGTCGGCTAGCGCTGCGAGAGTCCGACCTGAGACCTTCATTGACGAGAAGCGTATCCCTTACTCCGGGGCCGCAAGCGACGGGGGTGGCCGCACGCCACCCTGACCCGAGTGGTGACGCGGTAGAAGGAGCTGGCAGAAGCGAGGGCCAAACAAGCGATCTGGTGGTTCGCATGGCGGGACCCGCTCGCACGACGTTGGCGATGCGTGTGGTTTGCGCTGTGATGAGCCGATACATCCTCTGCGCACGGTGAACCGCCAGGGCCGTCGCTGCATCACCGCAGTCGGCAAGCGCGACCCGCTGCGCTCGTGATCCTGCCTTCTGAACACTGGATCTATCCATTACCACGACGGCACCTGTGTAGAGTCAGTAATCATGCACGGCCCCAGAGTTGGGAAGGAAGACGCTTTTGAACAAGAGTACCGAAGAGAGTTTCTTGCCCGGATCACGCGATTGGGACAGATCGTGGAGTATCTGGGCGACCGAGCTACGTTGGATTGTGGTCTGCATCTCTATGAGCGAGCGGCGCCTGAGCGCGATCTCCGGCTAAGCCAAGTACGTGTCTGGTTTCAGCTCAAGGGCATCCACGCGACAACGTTCTCCCCCGAGGCCTTCGGCGCCTCAGAGACAGTGCCCGTGGCCGATTTGCCGGTGGATCACGTCTGGTTCTGGTATGGGGCGCCGGAGCCCGTATACCTTGGTGTCTACATAGAGGCTGCGGACGAATATCTGGTTGCTGATGTCCGCGAGGTGGTCGATCGCCAAGGTGGTGCACAGATGCTCGGGGAGAAACGAGAAGCGGGTCAGGCGACGATTACGCTGCATGTATCAAAGGAACACACGCTGGCGCGAGCGACCCAGACCTTTCCCCGGCGAGCAAGCCTACGGTTAGACGGGCCGGATTTCAGGGGGCGACCGCTCGGTCACCGCATGGATCCACTGCGGAGCGAGCTGCTGACGTTGAGTCCCGACGACTTCGAGGCGCTTGTTCTCCGACTGCTTGACGCGCACGACTTCCGCGGCTCCATCGGGATCAATTTGGAGCAGATGCTCGATCCCAGAGTAGGACGCGTGAGGGCGTTAGTAGGAACCCTCTATCTGACCTATGAGTGGACGAGCCCGCTCTTCACAGAGTTCGGCAGCGGTCCTGAGAGCGACTTCCGGATCGAGTCGCCCTCGGAACGCGCGCAAGGAAAGGTCCTTATCGTCATTCATTCGGAGCCCGCCGGCACTCCTGAAGCCAGTGATGAGATCTCCGAACTCGTCCGTGCGCTGCGCGGCGATGAGGTGTCTCGGGCCTTAGTGTTCCTTAACCGCACGGAGCTTGGGGACTCTGCGCTATGGGGGGCTTGGCGAGGGCTATTCGCAGAGCTGCATGCGCTGCCCCAAGGCCTCGGGAGCCTGGCATTTAACGTGCTGACGGCTACTACCATCTACCTGGAGTTTCTCGACCGTCTGCGGTGGCGAATCGCGAACTACCGATAGCGAGTCACGACGATGATCGTGGCTGTTGCTCTTAGCCAACCATCGAGGAAGGCGTCCGACAGTCACAGTACAGTCACGCAACCAGCAGCCGCGCGTGGGAGGCCCGCCATGTCGAAGCTAATCCTGGTCGGTGATGACGACCACGCGTTCGCCGAGTTCGAGAGCTCAAGCGTTCCCCGTGTAGGCGAGACGATCCGCCGTGCGTGGGGCGACAGCGTTCAACCGATCCCAGTAAGGGCTGTCGAGCATAGGGGCGGTCACACTAAGGGCTCGCAGCTCCGCCAGCCTTCAGAGACGGCTCGGTCGTGATCAGGGTCGACGAGGGTAGGGACGGGTGAAGCCACTAGGGCCGGAGGAGGAAGGAGCTCGAGCGATCGTCGAGCAGACGCTGGGCTTGTCGGTGTTCCAGCACGACGATGGTTCTGACGATGGGATGTACGACCTCAAGGTGGTCCGGGATGGCTCGATCGTGGCCGCGTTGGAGGTGACCATCGCCGCTGACCAGAAATCCATCGAACTTTCGGTGCCACTCTCGAGACTCGCCAGCCTGCATGGTGGAGTCTGGACAGACGGGAGGCTGCGCGGCGGTTGGCTCGTAACCGTTGACGCAGCCCGTACGCGGGTTAAGGATCTCTCCTCGGAACTCCCGATGCTCCTGGCGGAGCTAGAAGCAACGAACCGCCCCAGTCTCGACCGAGAGTACGACTCGGAAGCCGACGCCCTGGCCACGCAGGCTGATGAGCTCGGTGTGCTGTTTGCATGGCAGAGTGGTACGACAAGTAAGCCGGGGAGCATCTACACCACGATCGACACTCGGGGCCTCGCCGGATTCGTGGCAGAAACGGGTGACGCTGTGGCCACCTGGATTGGCCGCTTCCTTAAAGCAAAAGAGCGACGAGACGTGAGGCTGAAGCTCGGCGCATCTGGTCTTGAAGCGAGGCACGCGTTTGTCTGGGTGCCGCTGCTGTTCACCACCGCCCCGTTCGGAGTGGTGGAGGTTCTGACGCGTCGCGCGATCCCGCTTCCTACCCTTGCACCGGAACTTCCGACCGAGATAACCGACGTGTGGGTGGCGAGTACCTGGGATGGAGGTCTGAGATGGACGCCTGGCCGGGGTTGGTCAACCTTTCAGGTCACCCCGCAGAGTTCGCCTTCGCCGGCGTCCTGAGCTGCTGAGGATGGACCGCGAACGGCCCGCAAGAATCCGATGAGCTCGCGAGTTCTAGAACACTAGATTCTGCCGCCGCCGTCCCGCGGATCGGAATCGGATGCCACGGAGGAGAGGCATCCAGGGCGTCCAGCCCTCCTCAGCGATGGCGAGGTCAGTCCAGCGATATCCTCTCCCCGGGGGACCGGGAATCAATCCGCACCGGGACAAATGGATACGGAACCTGAAGGCCCCGCCACGTCGCAAGACCGCCAAAGAAGCGACCCTCTTGTTGGCGGCTATTTGGATAATGAAGAGGCGCGCCATCCTCGTGAGCGACCGCCGTCAGGCGTCCCGGGGATGGCTCACTCGAGCCTCATCGGCCTTGAACCTATCGACACCTTGTCTGACACCCCTATGCCGCGATCGTGCCCGGCTTCCGGCGGACGGAATCCCTGTGTCACCGCCGAATATTGGGATACGCGACGGCCGTTTACGGGCGTCAACCGGACGCACCGTGGACGAACTTGAAAACCGCAGTGGTGTCAGAGCCACCGGGGGTTCGAATCCCTCTCCCTCCGCCAACTAAGTTCGTTGTTGGATAAGGGATTTGGTGGGGTTGGTTGGGATGGGGTGCGGGGTGAAGAGGGGCTGGGTTGGGGGTTCACAGCAGTTTTTGACAGCAGTTTGGGCGTGAACCCGACAATCAGAGCTTCCCCTTAGGGCGCTATTGAGGCGTGCGCGAGGGCCATACTTGAATCACGGCTAGATGTGCGATTGGACACACTGGGTAGTGAAGCGGTAGCCTGAGGCCGAGGAATCCTATTGAACGTCACCACAACACTAGATGTCTCGCAGACCGCTCAAGTCCTAGATCTGCCCGAGAGCACCGTAGTGGACTGGGTCAGGTCGGGGATTTTGCGGGTATACCAGCTGCCGGGTGGCGAGGAAGAGTCGGTTAGGCCGGCCATCGCAAGAGTGCACCGGGACAGATCGGTGGACGCAGGCTCGTTTGACCCGGATTTATTTTACCTTCGTGACCGACGCGATCTTTACCCGGTGGTCGAGATCCAAGGGGCTCCTAGCCGTGTTCGACGACACGAGGGCGTCACGGCTTAGTCACCAAAGCGGCCAAAGTCCACAGGCGCTGATAGCTTCAGCGCCATGAAGGACCAGTCGGTGCTCAACGTCCGTGAGACCGCCACGCTCTTGGGCGTTCACGAGAACACAGTACGGAATTGGGTGGAGCGAGGCGTCCTCCGCGCCTATCGCCTCCCTGGTTCGGGATACCGGCGGTTTGGGGCGGAGGATGTCGCCCATGTCCGAGCGGCCATGCTCCGGGATGCAGGCTCACTTGACCCCGGCCACCCGACCGCTTCGGCCTGAGCTCGGCGTTTTGCTTCGTCGATTAGTCCATGGGGGCTCGATAGCCCTGATCATCGCTTGGCCATTCGCCCGTATATAGGCGAATCAATTGACCCTGGAGTTGGCGGACAGCAGGGGCTTGGAGTTGAGCGATGCGGCGCGATGCACGAAGTAAGTCTCGCTCGATAGTTACAGGCGAATGTAAGAACACAGCGCTCTCAGGNNATTTCGGGATGTGATGGCAAGTACATTACGTTCGACAGATCGTCGTCACGTCGCGCTCGCTCCAACAACCCCGAGGTCAGATTGCCGAGCCGGAGCAATTCTGCGACGTGCACTAGCGGGCACAGCGTCATAAAGTTATGTCCGTACTGGTCGCTTCCAGGCAAGCGCATCGAGTCGGTTCGTGTGATGAGCATGGACAGAACCGGGGCTGCCAGCGGACTCGAAACGAGGCGAGGGAATGTTGGCCGCGCTAGGTCCTCAGGACTCGCGGAAGTGGCCCGTGTAGTCTCCCAATCGGTCGCGTCCGCCCCCAACTCTTCAACTAGGGCGGCCATAGTCACGTCAGAAGATACTGACGCGAGTCTCGCAATACCTTCAATCGGGGCTATCGGGAACTCGAAGATGTCGCCTTGGCTGAATTGCTCGGGCTGGGTACGAGAGTCTTCGTAGTAGTCGCTGTCAGGAGGTCGGTCCATTACTCGGAATCAATCTTCCCGTGCCGTTCTTGCAAGCCGTCGTCGGGGTTGGTCCAGCGAATCAATCGCCACACCTTCCCAGCGGCCAGCGGTGCAGGCATATTCTGCGGCGGGGCAGGGTCTGCGGGTGAGGTAACGGGAAGTTGCAGGAGGCGTCCATCGTCGGGAGGTCCAAGCGATGGCAAACTCAGATGGTGAACGAAGCTTGGTCCACGTACCCAAAAGGACACTTCACGCGCAGGGAGGCTTCCCCCTAGCCAGCGGACATGGGCTGTGACCATTGGTGATCCGCTCGGGATGCTCTTCACACTGATGTCAAGGATCGGGTAGGCAATTCGTACCTGTGCAAGCGCGGCCTCGGCACTGGTTTTTGCTGCTTGGGCAGCGGCCTTGGCCGCAACGATGGCTCGCCAGTTGGCCACTAGCGTGAGGGCGCCGACGACAACTAGGGCAATCGTCCCCCAGGCCAACATCTCGTCCGTCGTGAATGTGACCCCGAAGAGGCTGTACGTAACGTTCGAGATGATCAAGTCCCACGAACTGATTCCCATCCCTAGATCTCGCGTACGCCTCCGTCGACGGTGGAGCAGTCAAGCATCAGGAACCTTACTGCTCATGGACGGGCTCTAGTAGCAGCCGGCCAACTGCCGTGATCGCAACTTCGCGAGGCCGCACATGAGCCTGGCCTCCCCCTACCCTTGTATTCCGCCATGGCCGCTGCCGTCGGCAACCACGTCTGGAAGATCGAGGAGATCGTCGCGCTCCTAGGTTAGGCTTGGACCCGTGGACGAGGGGAAGGTGAGGGCAGCGAAGCGGCGCGTCTTGTGGCTAATGATTCCGGTGGCGATCGTCGCCGTCATCCTGGCGACTATCACCGTCTGCCTCATCTGGGTGGTTACGCATCCTGGTTCGGCCGGCCCATAGGTCGGATTCAAACTGACCCACTACCCGCCGCCCGATCGTTCGCCGCGCAGCGCCCTCTGACGTTTCGACCCCAACGCTGACCCCAACCGGCGCGGAAACTGGCGGACCACGGCGGACTCGCGAACGAGCGAAAACCATTACGCAGCAACAACTACGGACGTCGATGGTCATCCCCGGACGGGCCCTTTTCCGGCTCATAACCCCACGGTCCCAGGTTCGAATCCTGGCCCGCCCACTTTTTGTTGTGTAAAAGTCCCCACCAAAGCCAGCGTGATCAATGGTCGTCTGGTCATGACTCCTCCTCAACGAACCCGCGCCGTCTCTCTGAGCGCCCAAGCGGATCGCGGCGTCGTAAGGACGTTTTGTGGTTGGGGTAACAGCTGACTAAGGCACGGCCGCGGATCGAGGCGCGGCGGTTCTCGTCGACCTGACGGTTGCGATGTTGTGACGCCTTTGGTACGATTGGTCGCATGGAGGGGGGAGCCGCCAGTCAGGTTGTCGACCGTCGCGGCGACAGTGGAAGGGCGGCGAGCATCGCAAGGTTCCTGTCGAGACAGACGACCATCGCTGCCGGTGTCGCCCTGATCGCCCTGGTGTTCCATGTGACCGGATCGATAAGATCGGTGGCGACCGCGAACCAGTCAGTGCTGGTCCTGGCGATCGTCATCGCCCAGGTCACCATGCCGAACCGGCACTTCCGGGAACTGCTCACCGCTCCGTCGCATACCACCCGGTCGGTCGCCGAAGGGGAGGCCGCGACAACGTGGCAGCGCCGGAGAGATGACCCTGAGAGAGTGAGCTTCTGCGGAATCACGGTCTCGCCGCGGGCCGGCATCGCGACCAACTGGCTGATCCGCCAGGCGCACCGCCGCACGAGCTGACCGGCACGCGCTCCCGCGCACCGCTACCTCATATGCTGTGCGAAACAGGCCGCGTCCACGGGGGCATGGATATGGGTTTTCTCGACGACGTGAAGAAGGCGGCGCAGGACGCGGGGCACGCGGTGCAGCGTCAGGTTGACAACCTGCAGAAGCCGCCGGCGCCTCCGGAACCGCCACCGGTCGATGGCCCGGCGACGACCTCCCCGCTGGAGCCACCGCTGATGGCGGGCGCACCACCTGAGGCGCCCGTGGCGCCCGCCCCGTTCACCTTACCGTCCTTCGGTGAGCCGCCATCGGGCCCGCCGCCTCAGCTGCCGTCGCCGGAGGGCGCCGCGCCGCTCGCTCCGCCTTCCCCAACCCCGTAGCCGGGGGCTCGCGTCAGAGGGTTCGCTTCTGCGGGTAGACAGTCTCGCCGCGAACGAGCATCGCGACGAATTGATCGATGCGTCGCTCACGGGTCGCCTGCTGCTTCGCATTGCCGACGCGGTAGAGGATCGCGTAGCGGTTCTGGCTGGTCAGGATGTCGAACATCGCCTGAGCTTGCGGCTGCGCCGCCAAGGCCGCGGCGAGGTCGGATGGCACCTCGCTGGACGCCGGGCCCGAGTAGGCGGCGTCCCAGCGCCCGTCGCGCTGCGCCCGTTCGACCTCAGCCTCGCCGGCGGGATGCATCCGGCCCTCTGAACGGAGCCGGCTCACTATCCCGACGTTGCGCGTCGACCAGTTGCTGCGCGTCCGTCGCGGGGTGAACCGCTGCCGGTACGTGGCGTCATCCCTCGGGGCGGCCTGGCCGTCGATCCAGCCGTGACAGAGCGCCTCATCGAGCGCCTGCGCGTACTTGAGCGCGGTTGGCAGCGTGGTGCCTTTCTTGGAAAGGACGAGCCAGACGCCGGTGGGGTTGGCATGGTTCTCGGCGAGCCACCCTCGCCACGCAGCGGCGTCCGGGACGACCAGTTCCGGGATGTCGGCTGCCATACGTGCAGCGTCGCAGATGAGCCCCGAAGGAGCGAGTCGGCGGACGCTACGATGGCCGCGCTCATGAACAGGTGCCGGTAGCCGATCCCATGTCCTGCGACTGGCTGTTCGTCGACGGGTCGAGCCTCATCTTCCGCGCCTTCTACGGCGTCCCCAAGACGGTGCGGTCCCCGGACGGAAGGCTGATCAACGCCGCCCGTGGATTCCTCGAGACGTTGACGCGGCTGACCGGCACCAGGCAGCCGAAACACATGGCGGTGGCGAGCGATGCCGACTGGCGGCCTGACTGGCGGGTCGCGCTGATCCCGGGGTACAAGGCCCAGCGCGTCGCCGAACCGATCCCGCCGGCGCTCATCCCGCAGATGCCGGTCATCGACGCATTCCTCGCGGCGATCGGCATCGATGCGCTCGGGGTGGCCGGGTACGAGGCGGAGGACGTCATCGCAACCTGGACCGCCAGCGCCGGCGGGACCGTCGAGATCGTCAGCGGTGACCGTGACCTGTTCGCGCTCGTCGAGGACCCGAGAGTGACGGTGCTCTACCCGGAGAAGGGGGCATGGGCCCTCGTCGACGAATCCGAGGTGACCCGGCGCTACGGGATCCCCGGGCGTCGCTACGCGGATTTCGCCATGCTGCGCGGCGATCCTTCGGATGGGTTGCCGGGGTTGAAGGGCGTCGGCGCGGTCGCCGCCGCGTCGATGATCCGGCAGCACGGGGGCGTGCCGGCGATCCTCGAGGCGCGACGCCTCAGCGAGCACGACCAGGAATACCTGACCCGGGCACTGCGGGTGGTTCCGCCTGTCCCCGACCTCGCGATCGAGCTTCCAGAGGGCAGGCGCGGNNCGACCACTACCCCGCCGATCCCGCAGCGCTCAACACACTGATGGCCGAGCATGGCCTGCAGGCGGCGTCGAGCCGTCTTGTCGATGCGCTCAACGAACAGCTGGACAAACCCTGAGATGACCCGCCTCCGCAACGATCGCGTGCTCTTCATCGGCATCGCTATCGCGGTGGTGAGCCCGCCGCTCCTCACCCTGATCCTCGTCCGGCTGCCGACGTCGGAAGCACGTGCCTACGTCTTCCTGTACCTGGGGATTGTCGCTTCGCTTGGGCTGCTCACCGGTCTCATCCCAGCGCTGGTCGCCGCGGCGCTGTCATCCGTCCTCGGCGACTATTTCTTTCTCCCACCGGTCGACAGCCTCAGCCTCGCCAACCCGAGCGATGTCCTCTACCTGGTCATCTTCTTTGCGACCGCGAGCGCTGTCGGCGGGGTCGCAGCGCTCCGGCGGGGCGCAATGATCGAAGCACGCCGGCTGACCCGGACACTTGCGGAGGCGAATGCCGAGCTCGAGCGGCTGTACCGCGAGCAGGCGGCGTCGGCGAGGACGGCGGTCCGGTTGGCACAGACGCAGCAGCAGATCTCCGCGCTGCGAGAAGCAGATCGCGTGCGACGCGAACTCCTCCAGAACGTCAGCCACGAGTTGCGCACGCCGTTGGCGAGCATTCTCACCGGCGCGACCGTGCTCCTCGGCCGGAATGACGTCTCCGGGGCGGCTCGCGACGGTCTGACCGGCATCGTCACCCAGTCCCGGAGGCTCGATCGGCTGGTCGGCGACATGCTTGACCTTGCTCGCATCGAGGGGCACGCGCTCGAACTCCGCCTCGAGGACATCAACGTCGGTGATGCGGTCGAGGCGGCGGTGAGCCGCCTCAAGCAGATCCGACCCACTCGCGCCTTCCGCGTCAGCACCGAGCCGGGTTCGCTCGAGGCCGTCGCCGACTGGGACCGCATCGGCCAGGTTCTGGACAACCTTCTCGTCAACGCCGACCGCTATGCCCCTCCGACGTCCCCGATCGAGATCCACGTCGCCCCGGGGGCCCGCGGAACGATCGTGACCCGGGTGATCGACCACGGCCCCGGCGTCGACGTCACACTGCGCGACCGAGTCTTCGAGCGTTTCGTCCGCGACGAGCACTCGGGGGCAGAGGGCACCGGTCTCGGGCTCGCGATCGTCCGCGGGATCATCGAGGCGCACGCGGGGCGCATCTGGCTGGACGACCCCGTGCCGGGCGGTGGCGCCGTCTTCGCGTTCACGCTCCCGGCGGCTCCCGTCGATGCCGTCCACGCGGATCCTGCGGTCACCGACCCGGCGAGCGTTTCCTAGAAGAACCCGACGCTCGAGAAAGAAGGCTCAGGGCGTTGCGTTCTCGGGCGGTGTGGCGAGCACGTGGATGTCAACGTCGGTGAGGAACTCGATCAGCTTGCGCAGCGTCCCGCGCCGTCCCCGGCCGCGCGTGACCACGATCTCGGTCGCGAGAATCTTGCGCGCGTACTGCGTCAGCGCCCTCGCCGGGTCGCGCTCGTACAGGGTCACGAAGGTCCCGTCGGCCTGGTGGGTGAGGGCTGCGTACGTACCGAGAAGTTGCATCTCCTGCTCAGAGCGCTTGCGATCGCGAACCGTGACCGCGGTCATCTTGCCGTCGAGTCGAGCTGCGAGCGCGGCTGTGCTGGCGATGACATCCTCCATGCCGGGGCGGGGCGGAACGCAGAGCATGACCCGCGGCTTCACCTCCCACGGCGTCTCGATCCCGCGGTCGCGCATGTAGGCGACCAGACGGCGGTCGGTGTGCTCGGCGAGGATCCGGAAGGCCAGCTCGCGGAGGGACTCGAGGACTTCGGGTCGGAACGCAAGGGCACGGGCCCGAGCTGCTTCGCTCGCCGGAACGATCTCACCGCGGCGGAGGCGTTCATCGAGGAGCGAAGGCGTGATGTCGACGATCTCGAGCTCGGTCACCTCGTCGAGGAACGCGTCATCCACAACATGCTCGGGACGCGGCCCAAGCATCGCGCCCATGCCGTCAACGGTGCTGCGGAGATCGGTGAGGTGCAGGGTCGCGATCAGCATCATCCCGGCACGCAGCAGGCGGGGTACCGCCTCGGTCATCGGCCGTCCCTGCGTATCAACCCCCGCGAGATCGTCGAGGCACGCGACCTCCGGGTTGCGGCGGAGCAGCGCTTCCACGTCGACGTTTCCTTCTCGCGCAGACGACGTCGGCCCGCCGAGCATCTCGAGGTCGCCGAGCGCCAGCTCGCAGCGGTTGCGCCCATCAGTCTTCACCGCTGCTATGACGACATCGGTGCCGCGCTGGCTGCGACGATTGGCCTCGTCGAGCATCGCGACCGTCGTGCCACAGCCCCGGGCGTATCCGAGGTAGACGCGCAGCCCGGACCGGCTCGCGCTCGCGTGCAGGGCGCGGAGGAGCACGTCCGAGTCGGGGCGCTGGTCGCCGGCGAATGGAACGTCGCGGCTCACCGGAGCGGGACGGGCCACGACGTGCACACTCACATCCGGGAGCTCAGTGATCAGCCGGTCCACGAGCCCGCGTCGCAGGCGGCCGCGGACTCCGGCATGGGCTGCCTCACCGACGACGACGTGCTGCACGGCGAGCTCCTGCGCGACGCCGATCACGGTGTCGGCGACCTTGCCCTCGCGCTCGATGAACCCGCACTGCAGGAGCTCGGCCAGCTCCCTGGCCTTGGTTGTGCCGTGGTCCGTCTCTTCGTCGTGCCGTCCCGACACCACGAGCACTGTGCAGAAACCGCCGAAGCGCCTCGCGAGACGGCTCGCACGGCGGATGAGCGGACCGCTGCTCTGACGGCCGCTGACGGCCACCAGCACGGTTTGCGGGGCGGGACGGACGGCGCCTCGCGCGCGACCGACGGTTTGGGCCACGAGTCGAAGCGCGATCTCGCGCAGCGCTGCGAGATTTCCCGGCCGGAAGAAGTTTGCGAGCGCCGTGTCGATCTTCTCCGGGGCGTAGATGTTGCCGTGACGCATGCGCTTGCGCAGCGCCTCAGGGGAGATGTCAATGAACTGGATCTCGTCAGCATTGTCGAGAACCTGGTCGGGCAGGGTCTCGCGAACCGGTATGCCGGTGATGCGCTCGGCGAGGTCTTTGACTGACTCGAGGTGCTGCACGTTGACGGTGGTGACCACGTCGATCCCGGCGTCGAGAATCTCCTCAACGTCCTCGTAGCGCTTGGAGTGGCGGACGCCGGGCACGTTGGTGTGCGCTAGCTCGTCGACCAGCACGACCTGCGGACGCCGCGCGAGGATCGCGTCGAGATCCATCTCCTCCATGAGCTTTCCGTGGTACTCGGCTTTGAGACGGGGGACTACCTCGAGGCTGCCGATCGCCTGCTCGGTGAGCTTGCGGCCGTGCGTCTCGACGTATCCGACGACGACGTCCTCTCCCTGGGAGCGGCGGTCGTGGGCCTCACGGAGCATTGCGAAGGTCTTGCCGCTTCCCGGTGTGGCCCCGAGGAACACCCGCAGGTGGCCGCGCCCCACCTTGTTGGTCGCCGGAACCGGCACCGCGCCGGCGGCGATCGTGTCGGTCATATGGCTAATGATGCTCGACTCGATCCCGTGGTAAACGCGTTAGCCGGTAAGGCTGGATTGCTGTGCGTCGAGGGCGAGGTTGAGCTGGAGGACGTTGACCACCGGCTCCCCGAAGATCCAGAGGATGCGGCCCTGGACCTGGGATTCCACAAGCGCGTGCAGCTTGGCGGCGCTGAGGCCGCGGGCACCGGCGACCATGTTCACCTGGGCGATGGCGGCGGCCTCACTGATGTCCGGGTCGAAGCCGGTGAAGTCGGACGTCACCAGGTCGATCGGGATGGGGGTGGAGACGCCGGCCGCGGTGTAGGCGGCGACCGCTGCCGTGATCGTCTCCTTCAGCACCGGGTTCGACGGGCCCAGGTTGCTTCCGGCCGAGTTGGCGGCGTTGCACGGCTCGAGCGCGGCGGTGCTGGCGTTGGTCGTGTACGAGAGACGTCCCTGGAAGTACTTGGTATCGATCGTGATCTTCAGGCTCCCATCCTTGGCGACCGTCTCCTGCGGGCAGCTCTGCCCGATCAGGGTCGAGCCCACGACCTTGCCGTTGACCGTGACCAGGCTGCCATTGGCGTTGCTGTTGAACGCGACCTGCGAGATGCCCGTGATCACGAATGTGTAGACCAGCGCGAGCGCGGCGACAAAGATCGTGAGCCGGAGGCCGATCAGGAGTTGCTTGGGAAGGTTGCTCATGGGGTGTGTCGCCTAGCTAGACCAGGTGAATCGAGGTGATGATCACGTCGATAATCTTGATGCCGATGAAGGGCGCGATGATGCCGCCGAGGCCGTAGATGAGGAGGTTGCGGCGCAGCAACGCAGCCGCGCCGACGGCGCGGAAACGTACGCCACGAAGCGCGAGCGGGACGAGCGCGATGATGATCAGCGCGTTGAAGATGACCGCGCTGAGGATCGCGCTGTGTGCCGAGTGCAGACCCATGACGTTGAGCACGGACAGCGGCTTGAGCGCCGCGTATGCCGTGAACATCGCCGGGATGATCGCGAAATACTTGGCCACGTCGTTGGCGATGCTGAAGGTCGTGAGTGCGCCTCGCGTGATCAACATCTGCTTCCCGGTCTCCACGATCTCGATGAGCTTGGTCGGATCGCTGTCGAGATCGACGAGGTTGCCCGCCTCCTTGGCGGCCTGGGTACCACTGTTCATGGCGACGCCGACGTCAGCCTGCGCAAGTGCCGGTGCGTCGTTGGTGCCATCACCGGTCATGGCCACGAGCTTGCCGCCGGCCTGCTCCTGACGGATGAGGTCGAGCTTGTTCTCCGGGGTCGCCTGCGCCAGGAAGTCGTCGACGCCTGCTTCAGCGGCGATGGCGGCCGCGGTCAGCGGGTTGTCCCCGGTGATCATCACGGTGCGAAGGCCCATGCGGCGCAACTCCGCGAAGCGCTCGGCTATGCCGGGCTTGACGATGTCCTTCAGGTGGATCGTTCCCAGAACGACGCGGTTCTCGGCGACGAGCAGCGGCGTCCCACCACTGCGGGCAATCACCTCGACCTGGGCGGTGACCTCTGCCGAGACCGCGTTGCCGCCGGACCACGTGTCGATGGAATCGCCGGCGCCCTTGCGGACGCTGTCGCTCCCCCGGTCAACACCGCTCATCCGTGTTTCTGCCGTGAACGGCACGAACGTCCAGGCATCACCTTCGACCTCTTCCGGAGCGCCGAAGCGCCGTGCCAGGGCGACGATCGAACGGCCCTCGGGGGTCTCGTCGGCGCGGCTGGCCAGGTCGGCCGCCTGCACGAGGCGCTCCATAGTGATGCCGGGTGCGGGCAGGAACTCGGTCGCCTGCCGGTTGCCGANNCCGGTCTTGTCGAGGAGCAGGGTGTCGACGTCCCCCGCGGCCTCGACGGCGCGTCCCGACATGGCCAGGACGTTCTTCTGCAACAGTCGGTCGATACCCGCGATGCCGATGGCACTGAGCAGCCCACCGATCGTGGTGGGAATGAGGCAGACGAGCAGGGCGATCAGAACCGGGACGGAGATCGACGCGCCCGAGAAGATGGCGTAG
>PKWB01000106.1 GCA_003131685.1 Candidatus Dormiibacterota bacterium | reverse complement strand
CTGGGTCTGCGCGGACAGTGTGGGTTGGGGCATGAATGGGTCCTCCGGTAAGGGGAAAACGAAGGGAACGACGCTCAATTTACAGGGCCGGCGTCCCGGGCCCCGGACCGCCCATCGCGGACCGAACGAGCCCGATGGCGAAGATAATCACGACCACGAAGAGCACGATCCTGAAGGCGCTGACAAACAGACTGGGGACAACGATGCCGCTTGCATTCAAGAACAAGACCGTCAATGCGACCGCCCCGCCGATCGCAACGACAACAGCGGCGGCGAGGCCGAACCCCAAACCGGCGTGCTGCTTACTGGACTTGGTGCACCCAAGCGCCGATGGCTTGCCCCCCATGGCCAATCCCCTTCTTGAACGCGGCGTAGCTGGCGTCCTCACCTTTGCGAGACTGCGTCCCGCCGACTCTAGCACGGTCGATGGGGAGACGCAATTGGGCCTTTTGCCTCCTTTTCAGTGACTCAGCCGACAGTCGCGGACTCAGCCGACAGTCGCGATCACGTCGGATCGCTGGGGTCAGGGGGCGTCTTGGCCACGGCGTGGAGTTCCGCAGCCGACACCGGCGATAGGGTCAGCCGGGAGGGCCCCAGCGGCGCCTGGGCGTAGTTGAAGCTCGAGGCGCAGTTGTATGCGGCAGCGTCCTGCGTGGTCAGGTACGTCAAGCCGAACGCGATTTCCGTGAACGCGAACACCGAAGCGAAGGACGCCGTGGTCGAGTCCGTGGCCCCTGCCTTGGCGTAGGGGCTGATGAGAACAGTGCACAGCGCTTGCCTGCCGGCGGCCAGATCCCGTGGTGATAATCTCCGCAAATGCGAGGGGAATCAGCGCCGTATCGACTCCCGGCAACCACTGCGGCACCCTGCGAAGCCTCGAGGACGCGTATGGCTTGCCCTATCTGGGAGTGGCGGCGGGCTTCGCGAATGGAGACCTCGGAGGGCTGATCGGCTAAACGAACGATACCGCGCACAAGGTGGGGAGCATGAAGCTGCTGTTACGCAGGAAAAGCACGTACGTCTGGTGTCTGATCGTGGGGCTGGTTGTCGGCGCCGCTGTTGCCGTGGTTCGGATGCTAAGCACGATAGACAGATACGACGGGGTCTAATAGTCCACGTTGGCTCGTCAGCCGAAGTACCCAACAAGGTTCCCATCGCTGAGGCTTTGCGCACTCGCGAGCAGGGACAACCCGAAGACCTCCTCGATCGACCGCAGCGTCCCGTAATGGTTCCCGCGCAGCGCGATGGCGCCTCTACCTCTGGCCGTGCTCGAGATCACCACCAACGGAATCTGTCCACCCCCGGGTGTCCCCACCACGTTGTTCTCGTCCATGGTGACGATGACGGTCGCATTCCCCCGGAGGAACCACGACGATGCGAGCACCGGGGCCAGGTTGGCCCTGAGCCACGCGTCACCCGCCTGGACTGAACCAGAGTGCATGTCATCCAGCAGGTTCGGAGTGATCCAGACGAAATCAGGCGGGGCCGGGCTGTCGAGGGCAGCGACGAGGCCGGTACTGCCGGGATAGGGAACGTCATGACACGGGCTCGCGTTGTCCGTGTAGTAGACAAAGGGGTTGTGTTTGCGCGCGTACGCGCCGGCGGTGGCACCGCTGTAGCAGGGGGACGGCATCGACTCCATATACCCCTCCCACGGGATGCGCGCAGCGGTGAGCTCGCCACCGAGGTCCCGTGCGCGGATCCCGGTGGCGCAGCCGTCGCTGGTGCATCCCTGAGTCGATCCACTGCTCGCCGCCAGGTAGTTGGGGAGGCTCGGATGGCCGACCCCGTACCAGCCGGTTGCGCTCAGATACCGCGAGGCGAGTGAGCAGAAATACGGATCGGCCGAGCACGAACCCAGCGTCGCGGCGTAGCCCCTGTTCTCGAGCATGATCAGCAAGACGTGCGGTCGCGTCGACGGTGGTCGGCTCTGACGAGGCGTCGATGTCGGCGTCGGTCTGAGGGACGGCCCCACTGGTGATGGTGTCGGGGCGGGAGTCAGTGTCGAAGTCGGTGCGAGGGTGTAGGGGGAGGTGAACGTCGAATCCGGTGTCGGAGTCGAGGTTCGCACTCGCGTAGTGTTGCTACTGCAGGCGGCAAGCAGCAGACCGACGAACAGCACTGGCCACACCCTGCTCGCTCGCGGACGACGTCGTTGCACCCGCCCCTCCCTCCATCGGTGTTGTACTTAACTCAGTGAGGCCGGCCGAATACTAGCGCCTGGCAGGTGAGAAGGGATCGGGCGGTCAGAACGCGGGCGTGAGGTCGACGTTGGCAGTATCGGACCACCTTACTGTCCATACCACCCTGAACGCGTTCTCGATCGCACGCAGAGTGCCCTAGGGGTTGCCCCCGCTGGTGAGGGCACCCGAAGACGTGGCCGACATTACAATCGTGGGGACGTGCCCGCCGCTGCCCGTGTTCCAGAAGCTCGTAATCGCTGGTGATGCTTTTGAACCAGACGAATGGGTTGCGCGCCTTTTCGTAGTACCCGAACCGTGTAGCACACGGATGGTATGTCCTCCATGTACGCCTTCGACCTGATCCCCGCTGTGGCGANNCAGGGTCGGCGAACGGTACGAGCCGGCCGGGCCAGAGATCAACGCGACGTAGTCCGCGAGGCTGGTGAAGAACGATCACCATGGGTCGCCGACGATGGTAGCGATGGCTGCCGCCTCGACGCGGTCTCCGCAGCAGCCGGTCGGGGCGGCATCATTCCGGGCATGGACCTCGCCCGAACACGCGGCGCAACCCCACGCCCGGAGCCACTGTCGCCGCTGATCAAATGGGTGCTCCCGGGCGGTGTGGTGGCGCTGACCATCGCGCTGCTCGGCGGGTACGAGTTCCACTGGTCGTGGACCGGGGTGACGCCCAGCGACCAGCTGTGGGATCTGCTGCACGTGATCGTGCTGCCCGTGGTGCTCGCGACGCTGCCGATCTGGTACCGGACGCGCGAGCGTTGGATGATGGAGTGGCACGTGGTCTTCGGCATCGCCGGCCTGGCGTTCGTCGTCCTGGTCGTCGGCGGCTATGCGTTCAACTGGGGGTGGACCGGCTTCAAGGGCAACACCCTCTGGGACTGGCTCGAGTTGCTCGCGCTGCCGGTGGTCGTCGCCACGCTGCCACTGTGGTTCGCGACCAACAAGCGATTCGAAGGTCGGTGGCGTGCGGTCGGCCTGGCCGGCCTCGCCATCTTCGTTGTCGTCGTCTTCGGTGGCTACGCCCTGGACTGGGGCTGGACCGGCTTCCGCGGCAATACCCTCTGGGACTGGTTGCGCCTGTTGATGGTGCCGTTCGTGCTGCCGGCGGCACTCGCCTGGTTCTCCGCGCGAGCGCAGTCTCAGCGCGAATCACTGGCCCGAGTGCAGGCTTGACTGTCGGCGCAAGCGCGCCGCGGTGCGGGACGGCCGAGAAGGGAACGACAGCTCTAGACAGCCGCTCCGAAGCGCTCGAGCCGGAACGGCGAGAGATCCGCGTCGCTCTCGCCCGTCGTGATGCGCTGCACGATTGCCTCGCCGAGGCCGGCCGAGTGCTTGAACCCGTGCCCCGAGCAGGGCGAGACGAGGAGCACGCCGGGGAGATCCGGGTGGTCGTCGATGACGAAGTTCGCATCCGGCGTGACCGTGTAGAGACAGCGAACCGCACGCAGGCAGTGCGACGAAAGCCCCGGGAGCCGCTTGCCGATCAGTGAGGCATAGAGCTGACGCGGCTCGTCGGGATCGACCTCGAGCGATGCTTCGTCGGCACCGGTTGCGGTGTCGAGCTGCTCGTTGGCGACCTTGATCTCTCGGGTGCCGTCGATCGCCGGGAAACCATAGAAGGCGTTGCCGTCGCTCAGCCCCCAGATGAAGACCGGCATGGCGCCCGGGGTGTGGTCGACAGCGTCCGGCTTCAGCTCGTACCACTGGAGCACCTGCCGGTACACGTTGAACAGCCGCACCTGCTCCGCGGCGACGAAGTCGCGAACCCACGCCCCCACCGCGAGCACGACCCTGCCCGCGTCGACGAAGCCACGGTCGGTCCGCACTCGCACCCCGCTCCCGGACGGCTCGACGGCGAGGACCCGCTCGTCACGGCGAATCTCGGCGCCGAGACGGCCGGCGACGGTCAGCTGCGCCTCGACGCAGCGTTCTGGACGGACAAAGCCGGCCGTGGGTTCGTAGAAGGCGGATTCGTCACCGTCCAACCCGAACTGGGGGAACCGGCCGGCCACGTCGGCGGCGCTGAGCAGCTGGTGCTTGATCCCGTACCGGTTCGCGCAGGCGATGGTGCTGGCCAGGAACTCGTGACGGTGGTGTCCGGCAGCTCCCCCGCCGGCCGACTCGAGGATCAGTCCGCCGCACTGCGTGAGCAGGCTCTGACCGGTTTCGGCCTCGAGCTCGCGCCAGATCGCGTGCGAGCGCTGGACCAGCGGGGTGTAGGCCTCGCCCTCGCCGATCGCCTCACGGGTGATGCGCGTATCCCCGTGGGTCGAGCCGTAGATGTGCGGCGGCGAGAATCGATCGATGCCCACGGCGCTGATGCCGCGCCGCGCCAGCTGATAGAGGGTCGCGGCACCGGCGGCGCCCAGGCCGACGACGGCAACGTCGTACGTGCTCACCGCCGCAGCCTACTACCCTGCGATGGTGAGCCAGGATCACTACTTCACCCCGGATCCGACGGTCGCCTCGCGCCCGAGGACGATCCGAGTCACGCTCGCGGACCTGAGCTTCGAGCTGGACACCGACCGCGGTGTCTTTGCGCACGGCCACCTCGACTTCGGCACCGATCTGCTGCTCCGCACCCTGCCGCCGGTACCCGCGGGTGAGGTGATCGACGTCGGCTGCGGATACGGGGCGATCGCCATCACCGTCGCACTGCGCAACCCCGACGCCCGGGTGTGGGCGGTGGACGTCAACCGGCGGGCCCTCGACCTCTGTGCGCGCAATGCCGAACGCGCCGGCGCACGCAATGTCGTCACCGCCGAACCGGACGCGGTCCCTGGCGGCATCAGGTTCGCCGCCGTGTACTCCAACCCACCGGTCAGGCTCGGCAAAGAAGGGCTTCACGAGCTGCTCCTCACCTGGATCGGACGGATCCAGCCCGAAGCCGTGGCGACCCTGGTGGTCCAGCGCCACCTCGGCGCCGATTCGCTGGCGGGGTGGCTTGCGGGCCTTGGTCATCGCGTCGAACGGGTCAGGTCGAAGGGCGGCTATCGCGTCCTCGAGGTACATGCGGCCGGCTGAACTCCGCATCATGAGCGCCGTGCCCGTTAGCCCCGGCCCGGTCGGCTTCATCACCATCAACGTCGACCCGGTCCTGAATCTGGGGCCCCTGCCGATTCACTGGTATGGGGTCATGTATGCGGTGGCATTCCTTGCGGCGTATCAGTTCGGCGTACTGCCCTACGCGAAGCGCCGTGGCCTCCCCAAAGCGATCGCCGAGAAGATCTGCGTCTGGACGATCATCTTCGGGCTGCTCGGTGGCCGTCTGTACTACGTCGTCCAGCAGCCCGACCTGTGGCAGAACTACATCCTCCACCCCATCAACATCATCGCCTTCTGGCAGGGTGGGATGGCCTTCTTCGGCGCCATCATCGCCGGCTTCATCACCCTCGCCATCTGCGCGTGGCGCTACGGATACAACCCCTGGATCGCGCTCGACGGCGGTGTTGTCTTCGCCGTGGTCGGGCAGCCCATCGGACGCATCGGCAACGTCATCAATGGCGACATCCTGGGTGCGCCGAGCAACCTTCCCTGGGCAACGGCGTACTCGAATCCACACGCGATCCTGCAGACCGGGTTCAGCCTCTGCACCCCGGCGCAGTGCATCGCATATCAGCCGGCTGCGGTGTACGAGGCGCTCGGGACCATCGGCATTGGCCTCATCCTGTGGCTGCTGTTTCGCCGGAATGTGCGTCCGGGCGTGCTTGCGGTCACGTACGTTGCCCTGTATGCGATCAGCCAGCTGATCCTCTTCGAGTTCCGCAAGAGCGAACCGCCCGGACCCCTCGGGCTGCGTGAGGCGCAGTGGACGTCGATCGCGACCCTGGTGATCGGCGTTCCCCTCCTCTCTCTGCTATGGCGGCGCACCAACTCGCGGTTCGAGAAGCGCTTTCCGGCCGAGCCGGGAACTGCTCAGGAACCGGCCGCAGCCCGGTGACTCAATCGTCCCTGGTCAACGTCATCGGCTTCATCGCGGGAGCGTTGACCGTGCTGATCATTGCGCGGATCGCGGTGTCCTGGATCGGGCTCAGTCCATGGCACCCGGTGGTGCGCTGGCTTCGGATCATCGTCGACCCGATCCTCGCGCCCTTTCGG
Source organism: Candidatus Dormiibacterota bacterium (assembly GCA_003131685.1). GTDB lineage: Bacteria > Chloroflexota > Dormibacteria > Aeolococcales > Aeolococcaceae > Palsa-851. The sequence continues at coordinate 13,797 of PKWB01000106.1, read as the reverse complement.
CGCATCCTCCCCACCTTCAGCGGCATCGACTTCTCTCCGATCCTCGCGATCGTGGTCATTCAATTCGTCGCGCAGATCCTGGAGCTGCTGGTCAGTGGCGTCACCCCGGATCCCGCTGCCGCGATCTTCGGCCTCATCGAGCAGCTGGTGGTCGATATCGCCATTGCGATCGCGATCCTTGTCTTCATCCGCGTGCTGCTCGGAGTGTTCCACGCCGACCCGTGGCACCCGATGGTGCAGATGATCCGGTCCCTGACCAATCCGCTGGTCGCTCCGTTCGCCGGCCTGCACCGCCGCGGGTCCACCCCTGCGGTGGACATCCCGGCGATCGCGGCGCTGGTGATGTACATCGTCGTGATCATCGCGATCCAGTTCGTCTTCCGGCTGATCTTCCCTTAGGTCCTGCCGGCCCCCGGGCTCAGCGCCGCGCCGCGGTGCGCTCGCGTTCCGGGGCACGAACCCGGCGCATCTCGATGCGATATGCGTTGTCTCCCACCAGGAGCTCCACTGCTCGCTCCAGCGCAGGACACGGCTCGACCGCGAAGTCGACGGCGAGGGCGATCTCGTCGACGCTCGTCCCCGAGTCGACGTGGAGGATCACCGAGCAATCGCCCTGGTGCTCTTCGAGCGCATGCCGGAGTGCCCCAAGAATGCCGATCTGCGACGCGTTGACGCTGATGTGCACGGTGCTGTCCTTGCGCCATGTGGCCAGACGGGGATCGTCATACGCGTACACGGCTTCGGCAAGGATCTGAGGCGGTTCGAGGTCGACGCGCTCTTCCTCCTCCGCCCCGGGAGTGGACGTGCCACCGCCGGTCGTTCGGCCGGCTTCGACCTTGCCGCGCACGACGATCACCGCGTCCGGCCGCAATGCCGACACACACTCCTCGAACACGCGGGCAAACACCACGACCTCGACGCTGCCGGTCAGGTCCTCGATCTGCAGGGCGGCCATCCGCTGCCCGGTCGTGCTCCGGCGCGGCACGAAGGTGCGCATGTCGCGGATCGCACCGCCCACCTGGACGATGAGCCCGTCGAGATGCGCGCCGAGCTCGTTGATGGTGGTGTCGACACGCTGCTGCAGCTCGCCGGCAATCCTGCGCAAGGGGTGGTCACTCAGGTACATGCCGAGAAACTCGCGCTCCCAGCTGAGCCGCTCGTCGGCCGCGATCGCAAAGGGACCGCTGACGTCGCGGCCCTCGAGGTCGTCCGCCGCCTGCGACACCGGCTCGATCAGCACGATCGTCTCGCCGAACAGCGACGTCTGCCCCGACTCACGCTCACGGCGGATCGATGCCGCGCGGTCGATGACGCGGTCGAGCACCGCCAGCATGGCGCCGCGCTCGCCGAGAGAATCGCACGCGCCACTCCGGATGAGCGCCTCCACGACGCGGCGGTTGAGATCGCGGCTCGCCACGCGCAGGCAGAGGTCGAAGAGCGAGACGAACGGACCGGCGGCATCGCGTTCGGCAACGATCTCGGCGGCGACGCGCTCGCCCACGTTCTTGATGTGTCGCAGCCCGTAGAGGATCTCGCCCTGCGCCTCATCGCCGAGGCTGAAGGCCGATGCGCTGCGGTTGACATCCGGGGGGCGGACGACGAGCCCACGCGCGTGCGCGTCGAGGATCGACTGCTTCAGCTTGTCGAAGTTGTCCGCCCTGCTGTTGAGCAGCGCGCACATGTACTCGCGCGGATAGTTCGCCTTGAGGTACGCGGTCTGGTACGCGATCAGGCCGTAGGAGATGCTGTGCGCGCCGTTGAATCCGTACCCTGCGAAGAGCGCGATGAGCTCGAACAGTTGCAGCGCGGTGTCCGCTGCGACGCCGCGTGCCGCCGCACCGCTCAGGAACTGCTCGCGCTGCTTGGACATCTTCACCTTGTCCTTCTTGCCCATCGCGGCGCGCAGGATGTCGGCTTCCCCGAGCGTGAACCCGGCAACCGCGGAGGCGATCTTCATCACCTGGTCCTGGTAGAGAATCGCCCCGTACGTTTCCTTGAGGATCGGCTCGAGCTCGGGGAGCATGTAGGTGACCGGCTCCTCACCACGCTTGCGCCGCATCCAGGTTCCGGTGGCGCCGCCCTCGATCGGACCCGGACGGTTGAGCGCCACCGCAACGCCCATGTCCTCGAGGCACTTGGGTTGCATGTCGAGGAGGATTCGCTTGGCGAACGTCGCCTCCAGCTGGAAGATGCCGTGGGTGTCGGCCTTGCCAAGCAGTTCGTACGTCTTGGCGTCGTCGAGCGGGAGGTGATCGATGTCGAGATCGATGCCTCGGAAGGTCCGAACCATCTGGGCAGCCTCGTCGATGACCGTGAGGTTGGACAGCCCGAGGAGGTCGATCTTCAGCAGTCCGATCTGCTGCACGCCGTTCATGTCGTACTGGGTGACCGCGGTGCCGTCACCAGCCGTCGAGCGTTGCAAGGGCACGATATTGGCGAGCGGCTCCGACCCGATGACCACGGCTGCCGCGTGCGTCGACGCGTTGCGGCAGATCCCCTCCAGCCGCTGCGCGTTGTCGATGATGTGCTTCGCCCAGTCCTCGTGATCGTAGAGCTCCTTCAGCTCCCGGCTTTCGCTGAGTGCTCGGTCGAGCGTGATGTTCACCACCTGCGGCACCAGCTTCGCCAGACGGTCGACGTCCGGGAGGGGCACGTTGAGCACGCGACCCACGTCACGGATCGCCGCCCGCGCCGCCATGGTGCCGAAGGTGATGATCTGCGCGACCCGATCGCGTCCGTACTTGTCCTGCACATAGGTGAGCACACGGTCGCGTCCTCTGTCGTCGAAGTCGATGTCGATATCCGGCATCTGCACGCGCTCGCGGTTGAGGAACCGCTCGAAGATGAGCCCGTAGCGCAATGGCTCGATGTCGGTGATGTGGAGCACGTAGCTCACCAGTGAGCCCGCGGCACTGCCGCGGCCGGGCCCGACGCGAACCCCGTCGCACCTCGCCGCCCTGATCAGGTCCCAGACGATCAGGAAGTACGCCGAGAACCCCGTCTCACGGATGACGTCGAGCTCCATGTGCAGACGCTCGCGCACCTCCTCGGTAACCGCATCCGCGTAGCGTTCCCGCACCCCCGCCTCGCAGAGCTCGCGGAGGTACGTGTCGGCGTCGAGACCCTCGGGAATCGGCGAGTACGTCGGCAGCAGGTTCTGCCCCAGTGGAATCTCGACGTGACAGCGATTTGCGATCGCCATGGTGTTGGTCACGGCCTCGCCGTAGGCGGCGAAGCGATCGCGCATCTGCTGCGTGCTCGCCAGGTAGTACTCGGGCCCCGAGAAGCGGAATCGCTTCTCCTCCTCGCGACGCGCGCCGGTCTGCAGGCAGAGCAGGATGTCGTGCGCCTCGGCGTCCTCGGGCTTGATGTAGTGCGAGTCGTTGGTGGCCACGAGCGGCAGGCCGGTTCGACGCGCGATCTCAACGAGACCGGCGCGCACCGTGTCCTCCTCGGGGATGCCGTGGTCCTGGAGCTCGAGGAAGTATCCGTCCGCACCGAACATCTCGGCATGGTCGCGAGCCACCGTCTCGGCCGCGGCCATGTCGCCACGAAGGATCGCCTGCGGCAGCTCGCCACCCAGGCACGCGGACAGGCAGATCAGACCCTCGGCGTGCTCCGCGAGCAGCTGGCGATCGATGCGCGGCTTGTAGTAGTAGCCCTCGAGATGCGAGGTGCTGACCAGCTTGATGAGGTTGCGATAGCCGGCATCGTTGCGCGCGAGCAGGATGAGGTGGTTGGGATCGCGGTCGGTGCGGCCCTCGCGATCGTGGCGCGAGCGCGGCGCCATGTACATCTCGCAGCCGAGCACGGGGTTGATCTTTGCGGCACGCGCGGTGGCGTAGAAGTCGACCGCTCCGTAGAGCACGCCGTGATCGGTGACGGCGATCGCCGTCTGCCCCATCGCCTTCGCGCTGTCGATGAGCTCTCTGACACGGGACGCGCCGTCGAGCAGCGAGAACTCGCTGTGCGTGTGCAGGTGGGCAAAGCCTCCCGACTCGATCTCGTCGCCGGTCGCGGACGGCTGCTGCACAGTGCCTCCTGGGTGCGGTCGATGACAACGAACAGACGTACGCTACCACTCCGCAGCGACCCGCCGCCGCAGGTATTGAGGGTACCCCTCAGCGGGTATCGGAGGGCTCCGGCGCCCCGTCGTCGGAGGCCGCTGTCGTGCGAGTGAGCCTGACGACACTCTCGACGTGATAGGTCTGCGGAAACATGTCGACGACGTCGAGTGAGTCGACGCGATACGGGCCCGACGCGACCAGGGTGTGCAGGTCGCGGGCGAGCGTCGCCGGATCGCATGACACGTAGACGATCCGCTCCGGGCCGGCGAGCGCGAGCCACCCGGTGACGCGCCCCGAGCAGCCCGCGCGCGGCGGATCCAGGATCACGACGTCGGCCATCTCCGCGGCGCCGACGCGCGGCAGCGCATCCTCCACCGGCGACAGCACGAAATGCATACGCTCGGCGACGTCGTTGACGCGCGCGTTGAGCACGCCGAGCTGCGCGGCGCCGCGGTTGCTCTCGATGCACACCACCTCGCGCGCCTCGGCGGCGAGGTAGCTGGCCAGCACACCGATCCCGGCGTAGGCGTCAACCACCCGCAACCCTGCATGACCGCCCAGCGCGTCGATGACGCACTGGTAGAGCACGTCCATCTGCGCCCAGTTGACCTGGATGAACGCGTCCGGCGTGACCCGAAAGGTCATCCCCCGCCAGCGAAGCGTCGTCGACGTCGTGCTGACGCGCCCGCCGTCGGGAAGATCGAGTCCGCCATCGAGTGCGCCACTCGCCAACCCCTTGGTTGGCTTGGCGTGGATGAGCAGCTCCTGACCGTCCTCGCCGACCGTGAGGTGCAGCGTGCCGAGCGCGTTGGTGGCACTGGAATTGAGGAGCTTGCGCAGCGCGGGCAGCGCGGTGGTGATGCGCGGGTGGTGGATCAGGCAGTCATCGACCGCGATCGGTCGCCAGCTGCGCGCTCGGTTGAACCCGAGCGCCGGCGGCGTGGATTCGGTCCCGGCGATGACGTGGAACTCGCCGCGAATGCGATATCGCCAGGGGTCGTCGACCGCGTACATGCATGGCGCGGGGTGCTCGATATGCTGCCGGTGGAGCGCGTCGAGCACGATGTCTCGCTTCAGCTCGACCTGATGCGAATACGCAACGTGCTGGAGCTGACACCCTCCGCACTTCGGCACGTAGGGACACGGTGGTGTGACCCGGTGCGGCGACGGTTCAAGAACGCGCACCACTTCGGCAAAAGACGTCGACCCCTTCCGATACCGGACCGAGATCTCCACATCCTCGCCCGGGATGCCGCCTTCAACAAGCATCGTCGCGCCCTGCTCGTCATGGGCAAGGCACAGTCCACCATGGACCATGCGTCCGAGACGCACCGCGGCTACTGCTCCGAGAGCCGTTCGCGAAGCAGACGGTTGACCAGCGGCATGTCGGCCTTGCCGCCGGTTGCCTCCTTGACAGCGCGCATCAACTGGCCGAGCGCCTGCTGCTTACCGGCGCGGAAGTCGGCCGCCGCGGCCGGGTTGGCGGCGATGGCAGCGTCGACGAGAGCACTCAGCTCGGCGGTGTCGCTGACCTGAGCCAGGCCTCGCTCCCGCACCAGCGCCTCGGGATTGCCGCCGGAGACATACAGCTCGGCGAGGAGCTCCTTGGCGGTCGGTCCGTTGATCGTGCCCGCTTCGACGAGGCGGAGCAGGCTCGTGAGCCCATCGATGCCGAGCCCGCTGTGCTGCAGCGGCACATGATGCTCGTTTGCCAGCGCGGCGACATCGCCGCTCTGCCAGTTGGCGGCAAGTTTGGCCGGAACCCCGGCGGCGACGAGGGCCTCGTAGGTGTCCGCCTCGTCGCGGGTGTCGGTGAGCACGGCAGCGTCATACGCGGTCAGCCCGTACTGCTGCTGGAACCGATGCGCCCGGGCCTCGGGAAGCTCGGGCAGCGTCGCACGCACCCGCTCGACGAACGCAGCGTCGAGGCGCAGCGGCGGCAGATCGGGCTCCGGGAAGTAGCGGTAGTCGTGAGCCTGCTCCTTGCTGCGCTGCGAGATCGTGCGTCCCTGCGCCTCGACCCATCCGCGCGTCTCCTGCACGAGCGTTCCACCGGCGTCGAGCACTCCCGTCTGGCGCTCGATCTCGGACTCGAGCGCTCGCTGCACGGCGCGGAAGGAGTTCATGTTCTTGACCTCGACCTTGACGCCCAGCTCGTGCGCACCCCGGGGGCGCAGTGAGATGTTGGCGTCGCAGCGAAACGATCCCTTCTCGAGGTTGCCGTCATTCACCCCGATGTACGTGAGGATCTGACGCAGTCGCACCAGGTACTCGCGCGCGGCCTCGGGCGTGCGCAGGTCCGGTTCTCCGACGATCTCCATCAGCGGGACGCCGCAGCGATTGAGGTCGATCAGCGACGACGTTGCGCTCTGGAGCACGTCGCCGGCGTGGTGCATCGTTCCCGTGTCCTCCTCGAGGTGGACGCGGGTGATGCCACATCGAACTGACTCACCGGCGACGGGGAACTCGAGAAGCCCGTTGACGGACAGGGGCAGGTCGTACTGCGAGATCTGATACCCCTTGGGCAGGTCCGGGTAGAAGTAGTTCTTCCTGTCGAACTTGGTGAACGGCGGGATGTCGCAGTGCAGCGCGAGCGCGGTGCGCACCGTGAAGTCGACGGCCTGCTGATTGATGGTCGGCAGGACACCGGGAAGTCCCAGGCATACCGGGCAGGTGTTCTCGTTGGGAGCGGCGCTGGTGTAGTCCGCCGGGCACGGGCAGAACATCTTGCTGCGCGTCAGGAGCTGCGCGTGCACCTCGAGACCGATCACCACCTCGTACCGGTCCACCGCCGCGGCAAGCGTCGCTGTCTCGGTCATGCGGCAGCGCTCGCGTACGGCGACAGCTGCGCGTGGAAGCCGGTCGCCTGCTCGTAGGCGTGCGCCACTCTCATGACGCGCGCATCCTCGAACCGCGGAGCGATCACCTGAAGCCCGACCGGGAGCCCGTCGACGAAACCGCAGGGCACCGAGATGCCGGGAATGCCCGCCAGGTTTGCCGGCAGCGTCACCACGTCGCACATGTACATGGACAGCGGATCGTCGTGCGATCCCATCGGGAAGGCGACGCTCGGTGAGGTGGGGCAGACGATCGCATCCACCTCCTTGAACACGGCCTCGAACTCCTGGCTCACCAGCGTGCGGACCTTCTGCGCCTGCCGGTAGTACGCGTCGTAATAGCCGCTCGAGAGCGCGTAGGTGCCGAGCATCACGCGCCGCTTCACCTCGTTGCCGAAGCCCGCACCCCGCGTCTGCAGGTACATGTCGGTGAGCGACGGCCGCTCGACACGGCTCCCGAAACGCACGCCGTCGTAGCGGGCGAGGTTGGACGAGCACTCCGCGGGAGCGATGATGTAGTACACGCTGAGCGCAACGTCGGTGCTGGGCAGCGACACCTCCTGCAGTGTCGCCCCCTGCGCCTCGAGGACGCGAAACGCGGCCTGCACGGCATCGCGCACGCCCGGCTCGGTGCCCTCGCCGAGATACTCGCGCGGGATACCGAGACGCATTCCCTCCACCCCGGCATGCAGGGATGCGAGTGGATCGTCGACCGCGCGGGGATCCGACGTGCTGTCACGTGGATCATGGCCGGCGATCGCCGCGTAGACCAGCGCACAGTCCTCGACGGTGCGCGTGAAGGGGCCGATCTGGTCGAGCGACGATGCGAAAGCGATGAGCCCATAACGGGAAATACGTCCATAGGTCGGCTTGAAGCCGACCACACCGGTCAGCGCAGCGGGCTGACGGATCGAGCCACCGGTGTCGCTGCCGAGTGAGTACGGCACCGATCCCGCGGCCACCGTCGCCGCGCTTCCGCCGCTGCTTCCGCCCGGCACACGCTCGATGTCCCATGGGTTGCCAACCGGCCCGTACGCGGAGTTCTCGGTCGACGACCCCATCGCGAACTCGTCGCAGTTGGTCTTGCCGACGCACACCGCCCCGGCGTCGAACAACCGCTGCACGGCGGTGGAGGTGTACGGGGGCTTGAACCCGCGCAGGATCTTCGAGCCGGCCGTGGTGTCGATGCCGTCGACGCAGAGCACGTCCTTGAGCGCCATCGGGATGCCGCAGAGTGGTGATGCCATGTCGGGATGCTCCTCGAGCATGTGCGCAGCGGCATCGGCCTGCGCGTAGCCGAGCTCGCGCGTGACCGCGAGGTACGCGTTCAGGTCCTTCTCAGTCCGATCGACGTGTGCGAGGGCGGCGCTGAGGAGCGTGCGTGGTGTCGCGCTGCCGTCGCGAAGCGCCGCCGCCAGCTCGGTGATGGTTCTAGGTGTCAAGTTCCGTGCCCTGGATCGCTCCCACCACGAAGTAGCCGCCGTCCGTCGCGGGAGCGTTGCGCAGCGCTGCCGCAGCGCCGATCGGCTCCTCCGGCACATCGACACGCATGACATTGACGAGGTCGCCGACCTGCGCGGTTTCCGCCAGCGTCGAGGTGTCGACCCGTTGCAACCGTGCGATGTGGCCGAGGATCGCCTCCAGCTCACCGAGGAGACGGTCCTTCTCCGCGTCGCTCAGGCCGAGACGGGCGAGGGTTGCGACGTGATCGACCTCGGCGCGGGAAAGTGTCATGGAGCGGCTATTATCCCGGCCGCTCGGCTTATTCGAGCGGGAGCCAGGTGAGCACGGTCTGCTCGGTCGGCGTGAATCCCGCTGAGATGTATGCCCCCAGGGCGGCCTGGTTGTCGCCTCGAGTCCAGACGCAGGCGAAGGTCACGTCGCGGCTGCGGATCAACTGCATCGCCTCCGCCATGAGGCTTCGGGCGACGCCCTGGCCGCGTTCGCCGGGCCGGACGTACAGCTCCGCGATCTCCGCCTCGAGACCCGTTCCCGGGTCGAACAGCACGACCCAGCAGAGCCCGATCGCCTCCCCGCCCGACGCGCGGGCCACCAGGATGTGGTTCTCGCCAGAGAATCGAGGAGCGGTCGTGAGGCGTGCGCTCAGCTGCTCAGGCTTCTCCTCGGGATGGTCGTAGTGTCGCTGCTCCGCGAGAGCGAGGTCGACGAGCATCGCTCGAACGTCGGTGTCCTGGTGATCCTCGAGCGTTTCGATGCGGACGTCATCGAGATCTGCCATGGCCAGCCATTGTGGCGGCTCAGGGCGCGACGGCCCCGCTCCCCGTGGCGACCCCGGTCACACCTCCAGTGCTCCCCGAACCGCCGCCGATGGACCCGGAGCCGGTGCCTGGGCACATCGCGGCCGGTTGACCCGCTGCCGGTTGACCCGCCGCCGGTTGAGCCGCCGCCGGTTGAGCCGCCGCCGGTTGCACCGGCTCGGGCGCGGGATTGCTAGGCCGGCAGGGGGGAATCGTCACCGGCGACGGCACCGGGATGACCACGCTCAGCCCCGACCTGCCGCCGCGCTGGGTCCAGTTCGAGCCGTCCCACGTCCACGTCTGGTCATAGAGGCCGGTCTGGCGAGAGGAGGTGCCGGCACCGCCGAAGACCACCACCTGACCGGTCGAGGCGTCAAAGACGGCGGCCGCGGCGCTGACGATTGGAGGCGTCGTGCCCGGGTGGGCGCGGGTCCAGACGCCGGTCCAGATCCAGGTCTGCCCGTTGCCCGAGAGCGCGACGTCGCTGTGGGTTGCCGGGTCCCCCACGAATGCCGCGCCCGGCATCGCCGGACCACCGTCGTAGGTGATCACCTGCCGCCAGGTGGTGCCCGTCCAGATGGACTCGCTCCCGGTCCTGGTGGCCAGGGGCTGCAGCGCGTTGCCGCCGCTCAGGCAGTTCGTGCAGGGGAGCGGCGTCGGCACCGGTGGCGCGACGTTGCCATTGAAGGTCGCCAGCTTGCCGCTAACGGCGTCGTCGACGATCGATGAGCTGAAGAGCTCGAACGACTGGGTGTTGACGTTGGAGGCCATCGCCTTCCACTGGTGACCGTTCCAGGTCCATCCAGGAGTGGGGGTCACCGGCCACGGGCACTTCACCTGCGGGTGCAGGCCTGCCGGGTTTGGCGCCACGCAGGCGATCGCCGGCTGCGCCGCCCCGAGAGCGGGCTCGGCAAACGGTCCGCGGGGGAGAAGGACGATGCGTCCGGAAACCGGGTCGGTCGCCAGCGCGGCGCTACCGAACACGATGAATGGCGTCGTCGCGGAGGCGCTCGACCAGTCGCTGCCGTTCCACAACCAGGTGGCGGGACCCGACGACGCGACCGTTGCGCAGCTCGGCGACGTCACCACCGTGCCCTTCCTTGCTTTCGCCGTGGCACTCGGCGGCAACGGCGCGCCGGCGGGGATTGGGTTGAGGGGCGGGATGAATGTGGTGGTCGAGCCCACCGAACCGGCGGACGAGGTTCCCGAGCCTGCAGAGCACGCGATCGGGCTGCCGGTCGACCCTTGGATCTCCGGGCCACCGACCAGGAGCACATCGTGGCTCACCGGGTCATAGGTCATCTGGGCGTTGCTCAGCGGAGGGGGTGACGTTCTCGGGTGGGCTTGGCTCCATGCCGATCCGTTCCAGACCCACGTGTCGTTGAGCGTGTTGAACCGGCTCTGACCGCCGAAGAGGACCACCGATCCGTTGGCCGGGTCATAGGCCATGGCCGTCTCGGTGCGAGCGGGCGGCTGTCCGCCGGATGGAGCCGAACCGGCCCCCTGGACCGCCCGGATCCCGAAGACGGCACCCAACCCCGCCCCGACGACTGCGACCGATGCGATACCGACGAGCGCTCGCGACCAGCGTGCACGGTGGACTGCAGTACCCATGGCACTCACACGCTGGACGGGCGCTGCAGGTTCCCGATGCGCGCTCGTCCGTAGACTTGAGCTTCACCATGACCGAGATCAGCGCCCAGCCCAAGAACCCGGAGCGTCTCGAGCTCGAGCAGCTCACGGCCCTGCAACCCGGGCTGGCGCGATTGATGCCCGAGATCGGCGCGCGCTTCTGGAAGGCGTTTTACGCAGCGCAAGCCACCAACTGGCCCCTGGCGAGCTGGCAGCTGCGCGAGATGCGCAAGCTCCTTCGCCTCTGCGAGGTGACCCGGCCGAAGTACACCACCGATATCGAGGAGTGGATCCTCGACGATCTCGAGCCACTCATGACCGCGCTCGATGCTCACGACCTCGTGGCCTTCGAGAGGCTGTATCACGAGGCCGTCGAGTCCGCAAACGACCTGCACCGCCGCTGGCAGAAAGAGTGGATCGTCTGGAAGCTTCCAGACACTCCGCCGCCGGACCTGGATCTCACCCCCCGAGGCTAACCGCTACGTCGGATCGTGATCGCATGATGGCGTCGCTGATCGAGCACGGTATTCGATCGCCGGCCGTGCTCCAAGCCATGGCGGGCGTGCCTCGGGAGGAGTTCGTGCTCGAGGCGGACCGCGACCAGGCCTACGCCGACCGAGCGCTGGCGATCGACGCGCCCGGGCAGACGATCAGCCAGCCGCTGATGGTCGCGGTCGTCGTCGAGGCACTCGAGCTGCACGAGGGTGACCACGCGCTCGACGTCGGGACCGGCTCCGGGTACCAGGCGGCGGTGATGGCCGCCTGCGGGGCTCATGTCGTGAGCATCGAACGGGTTAGATCGCTCGCCCAGACCGCGGCGGGGCGTCTGCGCCGGCTCGACTACGACGTCGAGGTCTTCGAGGGCGACGGCACCCTCGGCGTTCCCGAGCGAGCGCCGTTCGATGCAATCGCGGTCGGGGCGGCGGCTCCGCGGCTGCCGGTGGCGCTCGCCCGCCAGCTCGTCGAGGGTGGGCGGCTGGTGGTGCCGATCACCGAGAACCCCGGCGGCGAGGAGCTCACCCGCCTGCGGCTGGTCAACGGGCGCTGGCAGACCGAGTCACTGGGTCCGTGCCGCTTCGTGCCGTTGATCGGCGCCGACGGCTACGAGGTCGCCGACACCGACTGACCGTTGCCGGGCACACCCGCCGGCACCCGGAACATCCGGATCCTCGACGAGCCCCCCGATCGTTCCACCGCCATGCCGGCGGCAGCACCGAACGCCGAGGAGAGCACGATCTCGACCTCCTGGTTTCCAGGCGGCCGGTCCAGCTCGGGCCGGGACATGGTGACCGCGTACTGATCGATCCCATCGGGCCGATTCGGGTACCGGGACCGGGTCACGCTCACCCGGAGCCCGAGCTCGGGCAGGTCGAGCTGGTGCCGGCCCGGCTGGCGCATGCCGTCCGGGTGGAGGAAGTCCTCATCGGCCCGGTGGCGTAGATCCAGCACCTGCTCCTCGATCGGCCGGGAATCGTCCATCCCCGTACGTTTAGCATGTTGGCCGCGCGAGGTATTCGATATGAGCGTTCGTGTGACGCTCAATCCACCATCGTGTTTATCAGTCCCGGAGGACAAGAAAATGGCAAAAACCGTCGGTATCGACCTCGGCACCACCAATAGCGTGGTCGCAGTGATGGAGGGCGGGGAGCCCACCGTCATCGCCAACGCCGAGGGAGGCCGCACCACCCCGTCGGTGGTCGCGTTCACGCGCACCGGCGAGCGCCTGGTCGGGCAGCTGGCCCGCCGCCAGGCAGCAGTCAACCCCGAAAACACCGTCTACTCGATCAAGCGCTTCATGGGCCGCCTGGTCAGTGAAGTCAGCAACGAGGCGAAGCAGGTCCCCTACAAGGTGGTCGCCGGCAAGGACGGTCGCGCCGAGGTGGAGATCAACACCGAGCACTTCACGCCGGAGCAGATCTCCGCGATGATCCTGCAGAAGCTCAAGACCGACGCCGAGGCGTATCTCGGCGAGAAGGTCACCGATGCGGTGATCACGGTTCCCGCGTACTTCAACGACGCCCAGCGGCAGGCCACCAAGAACGCCGGTCAGATTGCCGGGCTGAACGTCGTGCGCATCATCAATGAGCCCACCGCAGCCGCGCTCGCGTACGGGCTCGACAAGAAAGAGAACGAGAAGATCCTCGTCTTCGACCTCGGCGGCGGAACCTTCGACGTCTCGATCCTCGAGGTTGGGGAAGGCGTCTTCGAGGTGAAGGCGACCAACGGTGACACCCATCTCGGCGGCGACGACTACGACCGCCGGATCGTCGACTGGCTGGCCGACGAGTTCAAGAAGGACCAGGGCATCGATCTCCGCGGCGACCGCCAGGCCTTGCAGCGCCTCACCGAGGCTGCCGAGAAGGCAAAGATCGAGCTCTCGCAGCGTCAGGAGACCGAGGTGAACCTGCCGTTCATCACCGCCGATGCCTCCGGCCCCAAGCACCTTGCGATCACCCTGACGCGCAGCAAGTTCGAACAGCTCACCGAGGACCTCACGGCGCGTTGCCGCGCTCCGTTCGAGGCAGCCCTCAAGGACGCCAATTTGACGGCCAAGGAGCTCGACGAGGTGATCCTCGTCGGTGGCTCAACGCGCATGCCGGTGATCCAGGAGCTCGTCAAGAGCTTCACCGGGAAGGACCCGCATCGCGGCGTGAACCCCGATGAGGTTGTCGCCATCGGCGCGGCCATCCAGGCCGGTGTGCTCAAGGGCGAGGTCAAGGACGTGCTCCTCCTCGACGTGACGCCGCTGTCGCTCGGGATCATGACCGAGGGCGAGGTGAACACCAAGCTGATCGAGCGCAACNNGCGCAACACGACGATCCCCACCGCGAAGACGCAGGTGTTCTCGACAGCGTCTGACAGCCAGCCGTCCGTCGAGATCGTGGTGCTCCAGGGCGAGCGCCCGATGGCGCGGGACAACCGCATCCTCGGGACGTTCTCACTCGATGGCATCCCACCGGCACCGCGGGGCATGCCGCAGATCGAGGTCGGCTTCGACATCGA
>PKWB01000147.1 GCA_003131685.1 Candidatus Dormiibacterota bacterium | reverse complement strand
CGCCAACCACGGCGTCCCACGGCGCCTGCGCTCAGCGCACGCGGTGGCCATCTGGCCGGCCGCCGCCGGAGACGCCCGCCTCACCAGCCGCTGATCTCCGGAATCACGTCTGCGCCGAGCATTTCCAGTACCGGCAAGGGCTCGGTGGCGCGAATCGACAGGTAGGTGGCGGTGAAGCCGAGGTCGTGCAGCCCCCGCAGCGCTTCGAGCAACTGCGCCGGTTTGGTCTCGGCATTGACCGCAGACGTCGCCGTCTTTTCGATCGCGCCATAGTCACGGCCCTCGCGCTCGCAGTGAGCCCGCAGCACATCGAGCTTGTGCGCCACCTCGGGGCTGGGAAATAAGTTGCAGGCATCCGCGTACTTCGCGACCAGCCGCAGCGTCTTTCGCTCGCCACCGCCGCCGATCATGATCGGCGGATGCGGACGGCTCAGCGGCTGCGGCGAGTTGAGCGTACGGGCGAGCTTGTAGTGCGATCCCTCGTAGGGCCCCTCCTCGCCCGACCACATCTGCAGACAGATCTGCAGCGTCTCCTCGAGGCGTTCGAACCGCTCGGCGATCGGCGGGAAGGGCACGCCCAGCGCTCGGTGCTCCCGCTCATACCAGGCGGCCCCGATCCCGAGCATGGCCCTGCCCCCGGACACGACATCGAGCGTGGTCACGACCTTGGCGAGCAGGCCGGGGTGCCGGTAGGTCACGCCCGTCACCATCAGCGACAGGGTGATCCGCTCCGTCTTCCCGGCGACGAAGCCGAGCGACGTGTATCCCTCCATCATCGGGTCCTGCGCGGGTGCGAACTGTTCCATCTGGAACCAGTGATCCATCATGGTGAACGTCGAGCAGCCGGATTCCTCAGCCGCCTGTGCGGTCGCCGCGAGGGTCGGTCCGAGGGCTTTGCTCCCACCCGGGAGCGTGAAGTTCATGAAATGAAGAGCGAGTTCCATCGGGGTGACTCCTGCAGCTTGGCTCCTGCCGGTGGGTGCGGCGGATCATGAAAGGCTAGTGGACTGAGCCGAAACGGCGTTCTGCGCATTCCCGCTGGCGTCCCTTAGGCTACCCGGGAGGCATGCGGGCGCTAAACGAGGATCGACTGTGAATCATTTCGAGGGCCGGACCATCCTGCTGACCGGGGGAACCGGCTCGTTCGGCCAGCATTTCACGCGCACCGCGCTCGCGAATTGGGATCCGGCTGCCATCCGCATCTTCAGCCGCGACGAGCTCAAGCAGACCGACATGGAGCGGAAGTTCGACGACCCGCGGCTCCGCTTCTTCATCGGGGACGTTCGCGATCGCGACCGGCTGCGTCGCGCCATCGAGGGCGCCGATGTGGTCATCCACGCGGCAGCGCTGAAGCACGTGCCGGTCTGCGAGTACAACCCGTTCGAGGCGATCAAGACCAACATCCTGGGAACCCAGAATGTCGCCGATGCATGCCTCGACGCGGGTGTGCCCCGAGCCCTTGCGCTGAGCACCGACAAGGCGGTCAGCCCGGCAAACCTCTACGGGGCCACCAAGCTGTGCGCCGAGAAGCTCTTCGTTCAGGCGAACGTGTACGCGGGCAAGCACGCCACGCGTCTCTCGTGCGTGCGGTACGGCAACGTCGTCGGATCGCGGGGGAGCGTGGTACCGCTGTTCCGCGACCAGTCGGGCTCCGGTGCCGGCGAGCTCACCGTGACCGACGAGCGCATGACCCGNNACCAGGCGGTGCAGTTCGTCGCGGACTGCTTCGTGGCCATGTCCGGCGGCGAGGTGTTCGTGCCCAAGATCCCGAGCACGCGAGTGCTGGATCTCGCCGAGGCGATCGCCCCGGGACTGCCGATTCGCTATACCGGGATCAGGCCCGGGGAGAAGCTCCACGAGTCGCTGATCACCTCAGAGGAGGCGCGCCACACCGTCGACAAGGGCTGGTGTTATGTGGTCGAGCCGGAACATGCCTTCTGGACCCCCCTCGACACCGGTGACGGCACGCCGGTCGCGGAGGATTTCGTCTACAGCAGCGACCGCAACACGAGGTGGCTCGACATCGCCGAGCTCCGCGAGCTGCTCGCCACGGTGCCGCATACCACCACGGCGGTGCCGGCGCCGGTCGGATGAGCCTCACCAGTCCGCCGGCCATCGCCGGCNNGCGCCGATTCGAGTCCACCCACTCCCCTACGGCCGCCACCAGATCGACGAGGGCGATATCGCGGCGGTCGTCACCGCGCTGCGCTCCGGAACCCTCACCGGCGGAGCGTTGATCGCCGACTTCGAACACGCCCTCGCGGCTCGGTGCAAGGTGGATCACGCGGTCGTCGTCGCCAACGGCAGCGTGGCCCTCGATCTCGCCGTGCTCGCACTCGGCATCGGACCGGGCGATGAGGTGATCACCACCCCGCTGACCTTCGTGGCCACGGCGAACGCCGTGCTTCGTGCCGGTGCGATCCCGGTCTTCGCCGACGTCGGCGAGGACCGATGCCTCGATCCGGAGTCGGTCGCACGCGCGGTCACTCCGCGCACCAAGGCGGTCATCACCGTCGATTACTCGGGTCTCCCATCGGACGTTGCCGCCCTCAAAGCGGCGCTGCCCCGGCCACTTCCGGTGATCGCCGATAGCGCGCACTCGCTCGGCGCCTCGCTGAACGGGCGTCCGGTCGGGTCGCTGGCAGACATCACCACGCTCAGCTTCCACCCCGTGAAACAGATCACCACCGGCGAAGGCGGCGCATGTCTGGCCGCGGACGCGGGCATCGCGGATCGCATTCGCAAGCTGCGCAACCATGGGATGACCAGCACCGCGGACGAGCGCACCGGCGCGCTCTGGAAATACGACGTCACCATGCTCGGAAACAACCACCGCCTGACCGCTCTGCAAGCTGCGCTCGGCATCGCTCAGTTGCGCCGCCTCGACAGCGTCGTCGCCGAGCGGAGCGAGCTGGCCGACCGATACGACGCCATCCTCATCGATATTCCCGGCATCGGCCTTCCACCCCGGCCGCCGGGCCGTCGCAGCGCATGGCACCTCTACGCGATCGAGATCGATCCTGCCGGCTACGGATGCGATCGTGACGAGGTCATCGACGCGCTGCGCGCCGAGGGTATCGAGGCGACGCTGCACTACCCGGCGGTGCACCTGCTCGCGCTGTACCGCGAGCGTGGCGGCGTTCCCGGCATCGCGCCGCGCGCCGAGCGACTGTCCGAGCAACTGATTACCCTGCCGCTCTACCCCGCCATGACCGTCACCGACCAGGACGACGTCGTCCTCGCCCTGCAGCGGATCCATGTCTGGGCAACGGCAGGCGCGGTCAGGTCGTGACCTCGCGGGCGTTGCTCGCCGCCGACTGCGGCCGCGGCGTCGGGCTGGGGCACCTCGAGCGGATGCTCGCTCTCGCCGAGGCGCTGCGGCCGGAGGTCGAGGCGTCGGTGCTGGTCCCCGAGGGCGACGCGGCTCTGCGACGGCGTGTCAGCGATCGCGGTCACACCCCCATTGATGCTCAGGGCGACACGCCTCTCCGTGTCGCCTCGGCATTGGCTGCGTCGCCTCTGTTCGACGCCGTCGTGCTCGACGGATATGTCTTCGATGTCGGGCTCCAGCGACGGCTTCGCGATCGCGCGCCACTGACGGTGGTGGACGACCTTCGCCTGCCGACAGACTGCGACCTGGCGGTCAATCCGTCGCCGGGCGGCGAGTCGCTGCGACCCGATGGTGCCCGAGCCTTTCTCGGCGGGGCGGCGTACGCGCTCATCCGCGCGTCGGTTGTGAGCGCGCGCGAGATGGCTTCGCGGGGCGACCGCGAACCGCGGACGGTGCTGGTTTCAACCGGTGCAACCGATCCGGCGGGACTCGGACTCTCCGTCAGTCATGCGCTCCTGGATCGCGACTCCACCGTGGCCGTGACCAGGGTCGTCGGGCCCGACTCGATGGAGCTCGCCGGTGACGCTTGGCCGCGCGAATCTCTGCTGGTTGCACCACCAGACCTCGCCGGCGGTCTCGGGACTGCCACCGTCTACGTTGGTGCAGCCGGCACCACCGCGGTCCAGGCCGCGTGCGTCGGATGTCCCTCGGTGATCACCGCTGCGGTGAGCAACCAGGAAGCGCAGGCAGCCGCCCTTGCTGCCGCCGGATGCGCGGTCGTCGTTGACCCGGCGGAACTCGCCGGGGCGTGTCTGACGCTCCTCGACGATCCCGCTCGGCGTGCGGAGATGTCGACGCGCGGTCGCGCGCTGGTCGATGGACGCGGCGCTGCGCGGGTCGCTGCGGCGATACGCCACCTCGTCGCTGCTCGGGCCGCCTGATGACCACCGTCGCGGTGATCCAGGCGCGCTCAGGATCGACACGCTTCCCACGCAAGGTGCTCGCACCGCTCCAGGGACGGCCGATGCTCGCTCACATCATCGAGCGCGTGTCGCGCGCGACGCTGGTCGACCGCGTCGTCGTCGCCACCACCGACGGCAGCATCGATGACGACGTTGCGACACTTGCCCGCGCGTCGGGTGCCGAGGTGACGCGGGGACCCGAGGACGATGTGTTGGCCCGCTATGTCATGGCGGCACGCGAGCACGACGCCGACGTCATCGTGCGCATCACCGCCGACTGTCCGCTCACTGATCCCGCCGTGGTGGACTCGGTCATCGGCGCCCGAAGCCGCGATGACGCCGATTACGCGAGCAACGTCGAGCCGCCGACGTTTCCGGAGGGATATGACTGTGAGGTCTTCACTTCTGCGTGCCTGGACCGTCTCGATAAGGAAGCGAGTGCCGGCTATCTGCGCGAACACGTGACCGCCCTGACCCGCGAGCGACCCGACATGTTCCGCATCGTCCGGGTGGCGTCCGATCGCGACCTCTCCTGGATCCGCTTGACCGTCGATGTCCCCGCGGACCTTGCACGCGTGGAAGCGCTGCTCTCGAAGCTTCCGTCCTCGCCACCTCCCGACCTGGCTGCGGTCGTGGCAGCCTTCGAGATGGACCCGGCGCTCCGCGACCAGACCGGACTGCCGCTGCGAAACGAGCGATACCACGCTCAGCGTGACGCTGCGCGACGCGGGCGCGTCGGGGGATGATGCAGGCCGCAGCATGACGACCGTCGATCTGCCGCCGGAGATAGCGCACGGCCGCAGGGTCTTCCGCAACACCCTGATCAGTGGCATCGTGGGCGTGCTCTCGCTGCTCATCAACTTCTTCGTGGTCGCGTTCGCGATCCGAAGCCTCGGCATGACCTCCTACGGCGTGTTCGTGCTCGCGCTGAGCTTCTCCGTCTCTGCCGGGTATCTGAGCATCTCTGATCTCGGACTGCAGGCGGGGGTCAGTCGCTTCATCGCAGACGCGGACGGACGCGGTGATCGGGAGCGCATGAGTCAGGTCGTGAGCTCGGCGCTGGCCATCCTGCTCGGAACCGGGGTCGCCGCCGCCCTCGTCCTGCTCGTGCTGGCGGTCCTGGCGGCGCATCTCTTTCACGTACCAACGGAATCGCTTCGATCGGCCCTCGGTCTGCTCTTCGTGCTTTTTGCTGCGGAGGCGCTCTGCAGTCTCCCCGGGCTTGCTTTCTACGGTCTGCTGCAGGGTCTCCAGCGGTATGGAAGGATCAAGGCCGTCGACATGTCCCGGCAGCTGCTGTACGCGGGCGCGGTGGTGGCGGTTCTCGGTACCGGCCATGGCGTCATCGCGTTTGGTGCGGTCACTGTCGCGAGCAGCTTCTACTCCGCGCTCGGGTACGCGCTCATGGCGCGGCTCTCGTGCCCGGAGCTCCGCGTGTCGCCACATCTCATCAGCCGAACAGGGCTCAGGCCGCTGGCAGGGTTCAGCGGGTGGGCGTTCGTCGCCGCCATCAGCGGTGTGATCTGGGCCCAAATGGACAAGGTGATCCTTGCATCGGCCGCCCCCGTCCGAGTGCTCACCGGATATGACATCGCCAACCGGCTCCAGAGCGCGGCTTCATACCCGCTTTCCTTCACCACCCAGGCCGTGGTGCCGGCGGCGGCAAACCTGTCGGCGATCGAGTCGACGGTGCGACTACGTGCGCTGCTGATTCGTGGCACTCGCTACACGCTGGCGCTCTCCTTCCCCGCCACCATCGCCGCGATGATCCTTGCACGACCACTCATCATCGCCTGGGTCGGCGGACAGTACGCGTACATGAGCGGCCCGACGCAGCTCTTCCTCGTGTATCAGCTCGTCATCAGCTCGGCGACCATCGCGCACACGATCCCGATCGGGCTGGGCCGCATGCGCATCATCGCCCTCTACGCCACCTCCGCGATGGTGATCAACCTCCTGATCTCGATCGCGTTGGTTCGACCACTCGGGATCTCCGGTGTCATCATCGGAACGCTCATCGGCTACGGCATCACAGCCCCGCTGTACATCCGGCTTGCGCTCAATCTGCTCTCGATGGGGGTTGGCGAGTTCGTCCGTCAGGCCATCCTGCCCGTGCTTGTCTGGGCGCTGGTCTTTGCCGCAATCCTCGCGGCCACGGCCTGGTTCATCCAGCCGGTAGGGCTGATCACGATTGCCGCGTGCTGCATCCCGGCGGGCATCGTCTACGTCGTGGGCGTCGCCCGATTTGCAATGGACGCCGAAGAGCGCAATTCCCTCTTCGGGTTTCTCCGCCCCGTGCGCCGGGTGCCCTGATGGAACGTCTCCAGGTCCTCGCCCTGGACCACTACTTCGATCAGGATCTTCGTGCTCTGGAAGCGCATCCGCGCCTGCGTGTCCGCCGGTTCCCGTATCAGCGCCTCCGCGGACCGGCCCTGCGAATGCTCGGCAACGACGTGGCAACCGGTCTCGATACCTACAATCGCGCCGACCTGGAACCGGCGCGACGCCGGTATGCGCGATGGCTGTTCGGCGAGGTGCGCCGCCTGTATCTGGAGCAGGCCTTTGACGTCATCGTCCTGCCATCGGACACCTTCTTCTACGTTCGCAGCCTCCCCGGCGCCGCCCATGCGCTCGGTATCCCGGTGGTGGTTGTGCAAAAGGAGACGACGGTCTCTGTGGGTACCATGCAGGTCCACAGCGCAAACATGCGGGCGGCGGCGCCGTTCATCTCCGACTTCATGACGGTGTGCAGTGAACGGCACATGGAGTTCTGGCTCCGTGCCGGCGCTGAGCGAAGCCACGTCGAGGTGACCGGCCAGCCGCGCATCGACATGTACGCAACGCAGACGTCCAGGCCCGCGAACCCGCGCCCTCGGGTGCTGCTGCTCTCCTACGCACTCGACGCATATGTTCCCCGCGCCGCACAGGACCCTCGACCGTCCACCTGGAGGCAGCTCCGCAACGGGACCGAGGCGGTGCTCATGACTGCGGCCCGTTCTGGTTCGTGCGAGGTCATCGTCAAGTGCCACCCGCAGCAGAACCAGGAGGTCGAGTCAGCCCGACTTGCGCGCGAGGCGGGGGCACTCTGGCGCCACGGATTCTCAGTAGCGGAGATCGGTGCCGACACCCGCGAGCTGATCGTCGCGGCAGACGCGGTGGTCGGGTTTCAGACAACCGCCCTGTACGAGGCCGTCGCCGCGCGGAAGTCCGTCATCTATGCAGCCTGGGGAGACGAGTACGAGCGGTTTCGAGAGCGTCTGATTCCATTCGAGGAGGCACCGGCCGGATGCCTGCGCCAGGCATCATCTGCCGAGCACCTTGCTGCGCTCCTGCAGGATCTGAGCGCGGTGCCGGGCCCGGCCTGCGCCGCGTGGTACGAGCAGGCGCTCGGCCACATCGACGGCCACGCCACTGAACGTGTCGCGGCGCGCCTCGAGGCGATCGCCGCAGACTGGCCTACCGGTCCCGCCCGGCACGCCCTTGACCTCCGCCGGCGACGCTTCGCCCCGGCGTTGCTCGCACGATCGGTGGCGGCGGAGGCTGTCTGGACGATCGCCGCACCAGTGGCGCAGATAACCGGCCAGCAACGTCGCGTGGCACGGCGCCGGGATCAAGCTCGCCAGGCCCGCGGTATGGCAACCTCCACCCTCTGGCGCCGCGAGGATAAGGAGTAGTGCGGAGGGTTGTCTGAACGATGATGCGTTGGGGACACGAGGAGACGCGATGGATGATCAGGCCGTGACCTCGCTCGCTGAGGACTGGCGCCATGCGGGGATACGCACTGGCGACCTCGTCCTGATTCACAGCAGCTTGCGACGCACCGTCCGGCGTTGCGTGCAAGGCGGCATGCCCGGCGCGGTCGGCGACATTCTCGACAGTTTCAGGGAAGCAGTCGGTGACACCGGTACCTTGCTTTTCCCGCTGTTCAACTTCGAGTTCACAGAGGGCGTCGCCTTCGATATCCGCACCACTCCGAGCCAGATGGGTGTGCTGACCGAAACCGCGCGCCAGCTGGACGGCGCTGTCCGCACCGGGCATCCGATCTATTCCTTTGCTGTGATCGGTGCTCGCGCCGAGGAGTTCGCGGACATCGACAACTTCAGTGGGTATGGCGCTGATTCGCCGTTTGCGAGACTCCGTGTGCTTGGCGGCCGTATCGCGATCCTTGATCTTCCCGACCAGCACAGCATGACCTTCTACCATCACGTCGAAGAGATGAAGAACGTTCCGTACCGTTTTCACAAGAGCTTTGCGGGTGACTACACCGACTCTTCGGGCGTAACGGCACGACGGGAGTACGGTCTCTTCGTTCGGGATCTCGAGCAAGGTGTCAAGACCGATGTCGATCCGATGGGCGAACTCCTCTGGGAGCAATCGCTCTACAGCGGCGATCGCCCGGGCGAGGGATCCGGACTCCGAGTCATCGATGCGGATCGTCTCTTTGCCGCAGTGGAACGCGTCATCGACGATGGAAGGGCAGAAGGCCTGCTGTACAGCGTCGAACATGACGGCTAGCCCACCTCGAACGGCAGCATCGTCTCCCGTGGACACGGGGGCCGATCTGCACAGGTGGGCGACCGAGCTTTTTCCGATCTGCCGCAGCCTCACCGGTGATGGCGTGCGCACGACGCTCGCATACCTCCAGACGCTGCTGCCGTCGCTCGAGGTGCACGAGGTCCCCAGCGGCACGCGCGCTCTCGACTGGACGATCCCGGATGAGTGGAACATTCGAGACGCCTACATCGCCGATCTCGACGGCCGCCGCCTGGTCGACTTCCGAGAGTCGAATCTTCACGTTGTCGGCTACTCCGAGCCCGTCGACCAGGTCATGGGTCGTGACGAGCTCGAGCCGCATCTCCACTCGCTGGCGGAGCAACCGGATGCGATCCCGTACGTGACCTCCTACTACAAGCGTACGTGGGGGTTTTGCCTGACGCAGAAGCATCGTGAGCAACTCGGTTCGGGTCCATTCCAAGTTCGAATCGACTCCACACTGGCGCCAGGGTCGCTCACGTATGCCGACGTGGTGATCCCTGGCGAGACCGAGGATGAGGTGCTGCTCTCGACGTACATGTGCCACCCGTCGATGGCCAACAACGAGCTGTCGGGACCGGTGGTCACGGTGGCGCTGGGACGCTGGCTCGCCTCGCTGCCCACACGGCGGTACACGTATCGACTCGTGTTCGCGCCGGAGACCATCGGCGCCATCGTGTACCTGTCGCGCCATCTCGATCACCTGCGTCAGCGGGTGCGTGCCGGCTGGGTGGTCACGTGCATCGGTGACGACCGCGCGTTCTCGTATGTCCCGTCGCGACTCGGCGGGACCCTCGCCGACCGGGTCTCGCGCTGCGTGCTCGACGAGTCGGTGCCGGCTTGGGTGGAGTACAGCTTCCTCGAACGGGGCAGCGACGAGCGGCAATGGTGCTCGCCTGGTGCCGACCTCCCGGTCTGCTCGGTGATGCGCTCCAAGTACGGCACCTTCCCGGAATATCACACGAGCCTCGACGGGCTCGACGTCGTCACGCCGGCAGGTCTCCAGGGCGGTCTTGACGTCATCCGCCGCTGTATCGAGCTGCTCGAGTCCAACCGGCGTTGGCGGGCGGTGCTGCCCGGCGAGCCGCAGCTCGGTCCACGCGGGCTCTACCCAACGACCAGCTACAAGGGAAGCGCAACCGATGCACGAGTGATGATGAACGTGCTCGCGTACTGCGACGGCGACCACGACGTGGAGCGACTTGCGGAACGGACGGGCGTGCCGACCTCCGCTGTTGTCGAGATTCTCGATCGGCTGGCAGCGTCAGGGGTCATACGGGCGGTCGACTGATCCTCCCTTGCGTGCGTTCTTCGCCAACGGCCCTTTCGAGCACGGTGAAACCGCCCTCTTTTGACGCCGTCATGCCGAAGCCCGCCCTCTCGAACGCACGGATGGATTGCACATTGTCGGGATGGACAAGCGCTTTCAACACGCACACCGTCGTCTCTGCGACAACGGTGGCGGCCATCGCTCGGAGCATCTCGGATCCGATCCCCCGCCCCCGATGTGCGGGGGCAACCGCGACCGACACCACACCAACACCGTCAGGTTCGTCGTCAACACGCACCTGTCCCACCGGAGTCCCGTCCACTTCCGCAATCCAGAGGTGCACGCTCGGGTCGCGGCGTCGCGTCGCGAACCACCGCGCGTGATCCTCGCCGGTCACGTGCCGGCCGCTGACGCCGAAGCGGACGGCGTCTGCGTCATTGCGCCACTCGAGGAGACGATCGGCGTCGTCATCGCGTGCAAGACGCAGCGTGACGAGCGGTGGCGTCATCCTTAGCGAACCAGGTCATCCCATTGGAGCACCTGATCCCCGGCGACGTCGTGCGCGACGTGCCGGCCGACGACCTGGTCAAGCGACTCCACCGGAATGCCAAATCCCGGTCGCTTGATGGCGAGATCCTCGCGCGTGAGCTCGTCGCCGGCGGGGATGTCGCGCGCAGCAACAATGCTGCGGCGGCCGAGCCGGAAGAGGTCTGCCTCTGCCGTGGTAACCCTCTTGACGCTTGAACCGAGCGACTCCTCCGCCTCCCGAATCGCGGTGACCATCTCCGCAAGTTCCTGAGGCTCCAGCGCAAATGGGTGATCGGGACCCGCTTGGTCCCTGCTCAGCGTGAAGTGCTTCTCCACCGCGCACGCTCCCAGGGTCACGGCGACGACATCGGCCGTGTGGCCCATGGTGTGGTCGGACCAACCGATCGGGATCTGGAAGGCACTGCGCAGCGTTGTGATAGCCCGTAGATTGAGATCCGCAAACCGAGGTGGATAGTTGACCGCACAATGCATGACGAGGAGGTCGGTGGCGCCGGCAGCCGACGCCGTGTCGAGAGCCCGCTCGATGTCACCGAGCGATGCCATGCCGGTCGAGATGAGCAACGGCTTGCCGGTGCGTGCGACTCGCTCGATCAAGGGCAGGTGAGTCACCTCGTAGGACGCGATCTTGTACGCGGGGACTCCGACCTCTTCGAGGACGTCGACCGCGGCTTCCTCGAATGGCGTTGAGAAGAAGGCGATACCAAGCTCACGTGCATGGCGTGCAAGATCCGCGTGCCACTCCCAGGGGATCTCGACCCGCTTGATCAGCTCCCACACCGATTCCTGGTCTCCGACCAGCCCCTTGTCCTTGAGATACTTCATGTCGGGCGTCCGCCGCGAGTACAACCCTTCAGCCGTGTAGGTTTGAAACTTGACGGCATCAGCACCCACGGCCGCGGCGGCCTCGATGAGGCGAAACGCTGTACCGAGGTCGCGATTGTGATTGGCGCCGGCCTCGGCGATGACGTAGCAGGGATGGTCGCCGCCGACCGGGCGCGTGCCGATCAGGAACTCAGCGTTGCCGTAGACCAGTGCACTCACGACTGAGCGATTTGCCTTGTATCGCTCTCAGCAGACGGAGTGGGAGGAGGAGCGGACATGCATCCAGATGATAGTTTGGGTCGCATGGGCCACGACCGTTGAATGACTTGACCCCAAGGCGCCCGAGCATCCGCGGACGGGTGCTCGACTGGGCGTGGCGCCACCCCCGATGGAAGCGCCGGATGCGTGAGGTGTGGGGCGCCGGCCGCGAGACCGCCGCACAGGTGGGCCTCCCGAGGCCATTCGATCCGCCCGAATGGAAGGCGCTGCATCAGATCGCGGTCACGGCCACCACGCCCGTGCCAGGGTCTGAACGCGTCCTGTTCATGAGCTGGCGTGGCTGGTCGACCCACGTCATCATCGAGACCGTCCTGGGCCATGCGGTCCGGCGACGAGGCGGCGACGCGATCTTCGCGTACTGCGGTGGGCGCCTCCCGATCTGCGAGGTGATGACCGTTGATGCCTCGCCGCCGATGCCCTGCCACTCGTGCCGAGAATACGTTTCCGGAGCCATTCGCGCCGCAGGCTTCGAAAGCGTCTCGCTGCACGACGTCCTTGATGTCGACCTCGACGTCAAGATCGCTCGCAAGCGAGTGGCCAGGCTCACAACGGTGAGCGAATGCGAGGCCTACGTCGATCAAGGGCTGCCACTCGGACGCCTGGTGCGCATCTCGGTTGCGTGGTTCCTCTCACGAGGAACGCTTCCCGACACGCCCGAGGTTGTCGACACATATCGCTCTTTTCTGATCAGCGGGACCGTCGTCGCCCGGGGACTGCGCGCCATGCTCGACCGCGTCACCCCGGAACGCGTGTTCATGCTGAACGGCACGTTCTTCGCCGAGCAGATCATGATGGCGGTGGCCGGCGAGCGCGGGATTCCCTTTGGTACGTATGAGAAAGGCTTCATACACGACAGCATCGTGATGACCACGGGAGCCACCGCTTCCCACCTCAAGGTGCCGGCGGGAACCTGGGAAGGCGTCCGTGACACTCCGCTCACCGAGGATGAATCACAGGCGATCGACGCGTATCTCGGTCAGCGGCGCCGCGGGATCGGCGTGCCTAACAACTTCTGGACCGAGCCCGTCGACGACGTCGACCGGATTCACCGAGACTTCCGCCTCGGGGCCGGGCGGCCGCTGGTCGTCATGTTCTGCAACATCATGTGGGACAGCGCGGTCCTCGAACGCGAGATCGCCTTCGCGGGAATGGGTGAATGGGTGATCCAGGGGATCAACTGGGCGCGCCGGCACCCGGAGATCGACCTGGTGGTCCGAATCCACCCCGCAGAGATCAAGTTACGCAACCACCCCACGCGTGAACGCATGGCGGATCACATCGCGCGATATGTGCCCGTCCTCCCGACGAATGTCCGGGTGGTGCAGGCGGACGATCCGACCAGCTCGTACGTGTTCATGGACGAGGCCATGCTGGGATTCGTCTATTCCTCGACAGTCGGACTCGAGCTGGCCGCTCGTGGTGTGCCGGTGCTTGTCGCGGCTGACACGCACTACCGAGGCCGGGGCTTCACGTTCGACCCGAATACCGATGATGATTATTGGGCGGAGGCCGATCGTCTGCTCAGCGATCCTCCTGACACGCAGGAGCGAGACCGGATCCGCGAGCTCGCCCGCCGGTACGCAGTGCTCCTCTTCTTCAGGTTCCACAACGTCCTCGGAGCAGTCACCGAGGACGGCCGCAGCAGCCCCCGGATCCGAGCGGTCCAGGCGAGCGATCTGGATCCCGGGGTGGACCCCGCCCTCGATCGGGTGGTGGAAGGCATCCTCAACGGAACGTCCACCGTCGCCCCACGCGGGAGCCGGCCTGAGGGTGCGGTTTCCTCCTGAACCGGCGATACTCCCCCGGAATGCTCCGTCGCGCGCTCGGACCGTCCGCACTGGTTGTCGTGGTGGCCGTGATCGGCTGGCTCATCACCGGGGTCGCTGTCCTCGACGTCATCAAGTTCCTCGCCTACGACGCGGCCTTCGTAGCGCTTCCCGGGGCGGCACTGTTGTGGGCAGTTCGCGGGCGTCGCACACACTTCCTGGTCACCATCGCGCTTGGATGGCCACTCGGTCAGACGCTCGAGATCCTGGCATTCAGCGCCACTGCATCCCTCGGGCTGCGGGGCCTTTTCGTCCTCTATCCCGTGGTGGTGATTGTCCCGAGCGCTCTCGTCATCTACAGGCGTCGGAGGGCGGTGCAGAACGATCCAGACCCGGACGGGATGTCTCGCGCGCTGATGTGGACCGTCGCGGGGGCTCTGTCAGTGGGGATCGTCTATCTGACGATCATGCTGCTCCCCCAGGCCCCATTGCCGAGTTCCTCCGTGGTGCTCGAATACCCGGATTTCCCATACTTCATCGGGCTCATCGCGCAGGTGATGAACCACTGGCCGCCGACCAGCCCCGGCCTGGCAGGC
This sequence comes from Candidatus Dormiibacterota bacterium, assembly GCA_003131685.1. Taxonomy (GTDB): domain Bacteria; phylum Chloroflexota; class Dormibacteria; order Aeolococcales; family Aeolococcaceae; genus Palsa-851. Next base: position 53,984 of record PKWB01000147.1, on the reverse strand, counting down.
ATTGCACTCCATTACGAGTGGTTTGTCTTCTTTCACATGGCCGCGGCAAGCCAGGTAACGCACCTTGCGATCCCGATCATCGCGCTGAGGCTGGACTATGTGCCGACCATCGTCGTGGTCGGCTGCCAGCTTCTCGCCGTGGGACGTCTCATCGGTGGCGCCGCGTGGACCGGGGCGATCGCAGTGGGGATTCTTTTTCTCATGGGACCGCTCGGCGTTATCGCGCACTCAACAGGAACCCCCTTCGGCGACGGCGTCCTCATCAATCTCTGGAACAGCTGGACATTCCCATTCGGGTTGATGTTCTTCCTTGCTCTGCTCTACTTGATCACCGAACGGCTCCGCAATGCCACGTGGCGCACGTCCAGCGATCTTCGCTCCTGGGCGCTGATCACCCTGCTCATGATCGGCGCGTCCGGTGCGAAGGCAACGGTTCTCCCCGTCATCATCGTCGGTACCGGTCTGTACACGGTGCTGCATCTTCTGTTTCGCCGCACGGCTCCCAGAGCCGCGATCGTGACCGTGGGACTGGGAGTCGTTGTCTTCGTCATCACCTACGCGGTCATCTACGCGGGAACCGCCCCGGACACGGTCATCAGTTTCCTGATGTGGCTCAACGGCACACCTCCGGTGGTTTTCGCTTTGGGGATCCAGCACACGCTGCTGCGCCAGTTTGTTCTTCCCTTCGCGTTTGCCGCCGGACTTGCCGGGTTCCTCCTGCCGCTCGCTGGGATCCTCTACCTGCTCCGACGCCGGCACCGCCATGAACTGTCGTCATTCGTGCTCCCGCTCTGCATGCTCGCTGGTGGCATTTGCATCGCCAGCGTCGTGCATCAAGTTTCATACAGCGAGGGATACTTCGAGGAAACGGGTTATGTCGCCGGGGCCATCGCCGCCGGCGGCGGCTTGCGGCTGGCCTGGATGGACGCTGGGCGTGCACTGCCGGTTTCCCGGCGCGGGATCGCGATCGCGTTGGCGTCCTGGGTCGTGCTGCTCATCGCAGTGGGCAAGATCGCTTCGCAGTCGATCACCGCGCCGAGGACGACGATGCTCTTTTACGCCGGTTTCGTCGCCGCCATCCTGGTCTTCGTGATCGTCTGGGCGCTGGTCGTTCTGGCACGCCGGCGTTTCGCATCAGGAGCGCTCGCTCTCGGGCTCATCCCGCTGGTGGCAGCGGCGGTTGTGACCACACCCCTCACCGTCTATCCGACCGTGCGAAAGATGCTCGCAGGCACCCCCACCACCTCGTCGCAGGTGGTGCTCGCCCCCGGACTCGTGACCGCTCTGCAGTGGCTGCACGATCACACGTCGGTCAACACCGTGTTCGCCGTCAACAACCACTGGCTCGATCCGGCCATGGGGAATGGCAAGTATTTCTACTACACGGCATTCTCGGAACGTCAGGTCTTCATCGAGGCATATGACCCCATCCGCTACGGCGTCACGCCGGGGCTCGCATCGCCGACGGCAACGGCCTTTGCCGATCGACAGATGCTCAACAATGCCGTCTTCGACCATGCGGACGCCGGCGCGCTCCAGACCATGACGAGCCAGTACTCGGTGCACTTGCTCTTCATCGATCGCCTCCACGGCATCCACGATGCCGCGGTGCTGCAGCTCGGTCATGTGGTGTACAGCAACGCTGACGCCATCATTCTTGCGGTAGGGTAGCCGCATGGTCCAAAACGTCAAGCGCACGGCTGGTAACACGCTGCGTCGAGTTCTCCACACGACGTATGACGCGCTCGATCGAGGGCAACGGGCGCTCCCCGCCCTCGTACCACCTCGCCAGATCAATCCCAACATCGGATTCACACCGCGGCGCGGCGATTATGCCCGCGAGTTCATCACGTCGGGCGATCGCGTCGCTGCGATGCTCAAGACGTATGGGAACTTGCAACCTGACCAGCAGGTGCTCGATATCGGCTCCGGGATCGGTCGTATCGCTCGCGCGTTGACGACGTACCTCTCCAAGGATGGGCAGTACCGGGGATTCGACGTCGATCCCCGCGCGGTGGCCTGGTGTCAGCGCTCGTACGGTCGTCTCTCGAACTTCTTGTTTGCATACGCCCCGGTTGGTTACATCAACGTCAGAGGGCGGGGAACGATCCGGGGAGAAGACCTTGTCTTTCCATACCCAGAGGCCACCTTCGATCTCGCGTTCTCGATGTCCGTGTACACCCATCTGAGCCGAGCAACGGTGGATCACTACCTGGGGGAGACATCTCGTGTCCTGCGCCCTGGAGGGATGTGCCTCAACACGTTCTTCGTCATGGACGACTTCGCGGTCGAGGCCATGCAGTCCGGGCGCGCGGACCGTCGTTACGTGAGACAGGGCGACGGCGTCTACGTCGCCGACCTGGACAACCCCAACTTCGGCATCGGGTTCACGCCTGATGTCATCAACACGTTCCATGAGAGCCACGGTCTCACCATCGTCCCGCCAATCCGATTCGGTGGCTGGACCGGTCGGAAGCTGGAGTCCTTCGTCTATCAGGATGTGGTCGTGGCGCGGAAGGGAACCGCGAGCACCGAGCCCAGCGCGCCGGCGGAGGAGCGCAGATAGCCGTGGCTGACGCCGTGCTGGCGCCTGCAGATCAGACCACCGACCGCGTCGATGGGATATCGGCGGTTGTCCCGGTGCACAGGTCCGAGGCGATTCTTCCGCTCCTTATCGCGCGTCTCACCACGGCGCTCGAAGCTCTCGCCACCGCTCACGAGATCATCCTGGTCGATGACGGAAGCCCCGACCGGAGTTGGGCTGTTATCGCGGATGCGGCGAGCCACGATGACCGGATCCACGGCATCAGGCTCATGCGCAACTTCGGTCAGCACAACGCACTCCTCGTCGGGATCCGGAAGGCTCGATATCCGTTGATCGTCACCCTCGATGACGATCTGCAGAACCCGCCAGAGGAGATCACGCACCTCCTCGCGCGACTCACGCCTGACGTTGACGTGGTCTACGGAACACCGGTGTCAGAGCAGCACAGCCTCTGGCGGTCAGCCGCGTCGCGCATCACCAAGTACGCCCTCGAGGAGGCGATGGGGGCCACCGCGGCACGGAGCGTGAGCGCGTTTCGCCTCTTCCGCACCGACCTGCGGGGTGCATTCGAGCGCTATCAAAGTCCCGACATCTCGATCGACGTCCTCCTCACCTGGGCGACGACGCGATTCGCCGTCGTCAATGTGCGGCAGGAGCCGCGCGCCGGAGGTCAGTCCGGCTACACCTTTGGGCGGCTCGTGCATCACGCGCTCAACATGATGACCGGCTTCACCACGCGACCGCTGCGCATCGCGAGCCTGGTCGGGTTTCTCTTCACGATCTTCGGTGCAGTTGTGTTCATCGTTGTGGTGGTGCGAAGCTTCGCCGCAGGTGACTCCGTTCCCGGATTCCCGTTTCTCGCGTCCATCATCGCCGTCTTTGCCGGAGTGCAACTGCTGATACTCGGCATCATGGGTGAGTACCTGGCGCGCATGCATCTTCGGCTGCTCGAGCGGCCCCCATATGTCGTCGCGGAGACGACACCTGTTGAGCCGCACCCTCCGCAGCAACGAGACGCGCGCCGTACGACGCCCTAGATCCGGTAGATAGCGATGTCGCGGTCCATGAACGCCGGCTTCGGCATGCCTGCCACAGGGATGGGAAACCCATTCACCCGATCGACGATCAAGTAGGTGATCCCTGCCTTTCGCAACGCGACGACGCTGCCCGGCGCCCCGTCGAACCAGGCTTCCAGAAGTCGTGCCCGCCCCGAGAAGGCCGTTGTGGTTGTGCCCGCCAGCTTGGCCGCGACGAACGCCGGCGCATATTCCTCCGTCTGGTAATACTCCGCACACTCGCAGAGCGACGCGTACAACGCGGCTCCGGGCACGTTGGTTGCGACCACCGTAGATGGGACGGCGACGCCCCGCAACCAGCTCAGGCCCTGGACGATCTCAGGGGTCACGCGGAGCAGGCTGCCACCGGAGTCCCACACTCGCAGTGGCGGGGAGGGAGGCCCCGGATCGCGATACGCGTCCACGCCCTCGGTGACGTGAACAAAGAACTTTGATGCATAGACAGATCCGTCATCGAACGGCACCGACGGCGCGCCACCGACCTTGAGATTCACCGCAACCGCACCGACCAGAAGGATGAGCACCACCACGGGGGTCGTGCTCGCTCGCCGTCGCCAGAGCATCTGTCCCAGGTCGAACAGCCCAACTCCAGCCACCGGCGCGACGAGCACCATCGCCATATAGAGGAAGAAGAGCTGCGAGGCTCCCGGTATCGATGTCGCGTCGACGAGGACCGCTGCGAACACCAGCACGCTGACGAGAAACCAGCAGAGATCCGCTTCGCCCGCCCGCGCCAGCTTCCAGACGCCCACCCCGAGTCCGACCCAGAGAGCAAAGGAGAATCCAATCGGATAGAAGGCCAGTCGCAGCCAATCGGGCAGTCGAGTGAGCTGATCAGCGTATGGGCTGAGTCGCGCGACGGATGCGAACGTGATCGTCGTCGAGTCCGCAACGGTCGGACGCAGTATCACCGGCAGCGCGGTGAGGCAGAAGACGACCGCAAACACCCCGAGCAGGAGCATTGGGCGCACGGTGAGTCTGCGGCGGCGCGGCAGCATGCTGACAATCACCGCACCAACACCGACAAGCAACAGGGGGCCGGGCACGCTCTTTGATCCGGCTGCCATGTACGCGAGGAGCGCGACCACCCAGAGGTCGCGCAATCGCCCGCCCGCGAGCGCCCATCGAAGAGGCAGGAACAGCGCCGCCAGAGCCCAGAATCCAACCAAGGTACTGGTGCTCAGGTCGAGCCCGCTGTAGATGATCGAGCTCCCGAAGCTCAGCTTGCTCGAGATCAACGAGAAGACGTCGAGCGGAGCAACGATCAAAGCAGCAGCGAGGAACCCGGCCGTGGGGCCGCGGATCGTGCGTGCGGAGTTGAAGAGGAGAAGAACGAGCAGCCACACCATGCTCAGTCCGGAATACCGCGTGATGAGGTTCGCGAGGGGAACCTGGACGGCAAGATTCGCCCCGACGGCGGGCCCGTACTCCAACGTGTGATAGGCGTAGGGCTGGCCCGCAATGCGCGGGTCGCCCGTGTTCAGGTGGTCCCGGAATTCGGCTGCCTCGGTGATGTGAAACCAGACGTCGGATTGGTACGTCGGCTGCGGCGAGAGCTCGACCAGGTTGAGCACGACGAACGTGGTGGTGGCGAAGGCCATGAGTATCGCCAGCAGCAGCGCAATTCGTCGCGGGTGCGTCAATGCAGTGACTTCACCCTGCCACCTCCTTCTTCTCCACACGAGCAGGTACGCGATCGGAATCCACAGGAGGAAAAGCCGAGGGACACCCACCGTTTTGGCAAGTTGAATCGAGACCACTTCCAGCACATGGCCCAACGCCCAGCCGAGCCCTACCCACGTGAGCCAGTCGCTGCGCCAGCGGAGAAGCGCCTCGGCGACCAGCGTCCCGGGGAGGATGACACCGAGTGCCAGATAGACGGTGAACGAAAGCCACCAAACGACCGAGTCGTGAAGGACAAGCACATAGACAAGGCCTTCAACGGCAGCGAGCGGCATGATGACCGCTGCCAATCCGCGAAGCGAGAGTCGCAGCGGAGGCCTTGCCACAGATGCGTGAAACCCCACGGCCAAAGAGCTTATGCTTCCAGGTCGACCAGGGCGCTGGGCCGTGGTCACGATCGGCTATGTCTCCAATAAGCTATGCCCCCGCACACGCCGGCATCAAGGATCCCACGGTGACCACCACACCGCTCAAAATTCCGTTCAATCGTCCCACGCACACTCGCCTCGTCGACGAGTACGTTGCCCAGGCGCTCCACAGCGGGCATCTCTCAGGCGACGGCGAGTTCACTCGACGATGCCAGGAATTGCTCAGTCCGCTGCTCGAAGACGCGGCGATTCTGCTCACCACCTCCGGCACGCACGCGTTGGAATTGATGGCGTTGCTGCTTGACATCGCACCGGGTGACGAGGTCATCGTGCCGTCGTTCACCTTCTCCTCCACCGTCAATGCCTTCGTGCTCCGTGGGGCCACGCCGGTCTTCATCGATATCCGCAGGGACACGTTGAATCTCGATGAGGACAGGCTCGAGTCACTCATTACTCCCAGAACGCGCGCAATCGTTCCGGTCCACTATGCGGGCGTCGCATGCGAGATGGACGCGATCATGGAAATCGCCGGCCGGCACGGCGTCGCCGTCGTCGAGGACAACGCGCACGGCCTCTTTGGTGAGTATCGCGGCAAGCCGCTCGGAACCTTCGGCGTGATGGCGGCGCAGAGCTTCCACGAGACCAAGAACTTCTCGTGCGGCGAGGGAGGGGCCATCGTCATCAACGATCCCAGCTACCTCGAGCGCGCGGAGATCATCCGTGAGAAGGGGACGAACCGGCGCAAGTTCTTCCGTGGTCTCGTCGACAAATACACCTGGGTGGACATCGGCTCGAGCTACCTGCCGTCCGACCTGCTCGCCGCCATGCTGCTGGCTCAGCTCGAAGACCGGGAGTGGGTCTGGGAGCATCGCAGCACGGTCTGGAACCGTTATGCAGCGGACCTTGCGGCATGGTCGCGAGCCAACAGTGTTCAGATGCCGTTCGTTCCCGACCACTGCCGGACGCCATACCATCTCTTTCACATGATCATGCCGTCCACGCAATCGCGAGACGCGCTCATCGGCCATCTACGCGCTGCCGGGATTCTCGCCGTGTTTCACTACCAGCCGCTGCATCTGTCGCCGTTTGGGTTACACGTACAGGCCGTCTCGGACTGTCCGGTCACCGAGGATATCGCCATGCGCCTGATTCGCCTCCCGTTCTACACCAACATGCAGGAGACCGATGTCGACGCGGTGATCGAGTCAGTCTGCAGCTTCGCCGTCGAGCAGTGATGCCGATGATGGAGACCAAGCGCGTCATCCTCAGCGCGATCGAACCGGAGCATGTCGCCGTCATCGTGCGCTGGCGAAACCTGCCCGAGGTGCACCGCGGCTTCATCGAATACGAGCCGCTCGGCACCACGCAGCAGGCTGCCTTCCTCTCCGGCCTGACCGCGAACGGGTCACGCAGGCTCTGGCTCATCAACGCCCGAAAGGGACCCAACGACCCCCGTCCTGTGCCGGTGGGCACCGTCGGCATCATGGATCTCGACTGGCGAAATCGGCGGTGCGAGTTCGGGCCGATCTTCATCGGCGAATTGGACCGTCGGGGCGAGGGCCTCGCCAAGGATGCCGAGATACTCGTGCTCGACTACTGCTTCAACCATCTCGGTTTGCACAAGGTCATCGCGCACGTCACCGAGAGCAACGCCGCTGTCATCCCATTCCATGAGGCGGCCGGTTTCAAGCACGACATCATGCTCCGCGATCACATCTTCCGCGACGGTCGGTTCGAGGGTCTCCACGTGCTCTCGTGCCTCGCGGATGAGTTCCGGGAGCGCTTCCCAGCAGGCCGGCCTACGACCGGATAGGTACGGCGACCGCGGCGATGGATGCCCCCATGGGCAGGCGCCGCCGTGCCGCGACCACGTGCTTCTCCTGCCGGAGCACCTCATAGGCGAGTGCGTTCAACCCGGGGACGATCTGGAACTCGGAGTCAAGAAGCGCACTCATGTCACGCGCCTCGGTTTTCAGCAGGCGCCGCCGCACCCACATCATCGGGAACAGCAGGCTCATGAAGTAGGTCATGTACTCGACCTCCAAGCCTGACTTCCGGAGCGCCCGCCGGAGCGATGCGAGCGTGTAGCGTCGCTCGTGCCCCGACGCCACGTCGAACGGACTCCAGAGGCTTTGGTGCGCCGGAACCGTGAGGAGGATGCGCCCACCCGGCCGCAGCCGGCCTTTCATCTGTCCCAGGACACCGGCTTCGTCTTCGATGTGCTCAAGGACGTCGAAGGCCGCGACGATGTCAAAACGCAACGCCGGATCCAGATCCGAGAGGTACCCCGCGGTGACCGGCAACCCGGTTCGCGTTCGCGCGACGGAGGCGGCGTCACGGCTCAACTCAAGCCCCGCGACACTGCCACGTCCTGCGGCGAGGCGCTGGAGAACGCGAAGCACGTTGCCGATTCCGCACCCCACCTCCAGAATGTGGAATCCGTCCTGCAACTCCTGGATCGGGCGCCGCGCCAGGGCGGCGATGGTCTCATTGCGAGCCCGGAACCAGAAGTGCCGATCCTCGGCAGCGACGAGCCGCTGGATCCCGTTCGCGTCGAAGGCTGACCAGTGACTCTCGGCGTGGCTTGGCTGCGGCGGCTCCATCAGCGGCGATTCACGACCTCCGATCGCCGAATCCGCGCCTCATCAAGCAATAGGGTAGCAATCCGTTGACAATCTCGAAACCTGGCCGGCCGCCTCCGTGACGGGCCGCCAGAATCACGGGCGAGATGCCGCACTCGATCCGAGGACGTCGGCGCAAGATCAGCGCAATCATCGCCTGCTACCGAGATGCACCGGCGATCCCGATCATGCACGAGCGTCTGGTCACGGTCTTCACGACGCTCGAGGTCGACTACGAAATCATCTTCGTCAACGACGCCAGTCCAGACGATGCCGAGCAGGTTCTCGCCACCCTCTCCGACCGGGATTCCCACGTCACCGTGATCACCCACAGTCGCAACTTCGGATCTCAGAGCGCATTCACGAGCGGCATGCGCATCGCAACCGGAGACGCCGTGGTGCTGCTCGACGGTGACCTGCAGGATCCCCCCGAGCTCATCGAAGCCTTCTACGCCAAATGGGTCGAGGGATACGACGTGGTGTACGGGGCTCGCGTCAAGCGCGACGCGAATCGGTTTCTTCAAGTGGCGTATCGACTCTTCTATCGTCTGTTCCGCGCAGCGTCGTACGTGCCCGTGCCCCTTGACGCAGGTGACTTCTCGCTCATGGACCGGCGAGTCGTCGATGCCCTCAACCATCTTCCTGAGACCAATCGATTCCTGAGGGGTCTTCGCGCATGGGTTGGCTTCCGTCAGATCGGGGTGCCATATCACCGACCGGAGCGCATGTTCGGCAAGACCACCAACTCACTGTTGCGCAACATCGGATGGGCTCGCAAGGCGATCTTCTCCTTCTCGTACATCCCGCTCGAGATGATCACCGTCATCGGTCTGCTGACCACGATCGCCGCGTTTGTCGCCATCGCCGTGGAGATCGTGGTTCGCATCGTCAACCCAGCCTCAGCCCCGACGGGATTCACGTCGGTCATCGTCCTGATCCTCTTCGTCGGGGGAATCCAACTGCTCTGTCTGAGCGTCATCGGTTCATACCTGGCACATATCTATGAGGAGGTGAAGCGCCGGCCTCCCTATATCGTCGCGGAGATCCGCAACCGTCCATCCTCGCCGAACGGTACGCATGAGTTGATGGAACCAGCCGGGGTCAGGGAGAGCGAATCATCCGCTGTCTTGTAACCGGCGCCGCCGGTTTTGTCGGCGCCAACCTGGTCCGCCGCCTGGTCGAGGACGGTCACGACGTCTTTGCGATCCTCCAGCCGATGACCGACACCGGCCGGCTCGACGCTCTCACGGACCTGCGTCGAGTCCAGGGCGATATCGCAGACCGCGGGGACATGGAGTCTGCGTTCAGAGCGGCTCGCCCGGAGTGGATCTTTCATCTCGCGGCGCACGGAGCCTACTCGTTTCAAACCGACACCGTCGCCATGGCGCACAGCAACGTCGTCGGGACGGCGACACTCCTGGCGGCTGCCGAGCGCCACGGCTGTGCCGTGGTGATCAACACCGGCACGTCATCCGAATACGGCGACCGCAATCACGCCCCGCGCGAGGACGAACCGCCGTGCCCGAACAGCGACTACGCGTCCACGAAGGCCGCGGCGACATGGCTCTGCCAGCGTGCTCGCACGCGAGGAGTCCCAGTCACAACCCTGCGTTTGTATTCGGCATACGGACCCTTCGAAGAGGAGCGCAGACTCATTCCCACGCTCGTGCGCGCCGCGCTCACGGGGACGCTTCCGCCCCTGGCATCGCCGAGCGTGGTGCGAGACTTCGTGTACGTCGAGGATGTCGTCGATGCCTATATCGCCGCAGCGTCATCGCCGAACATGAGCACGATCTACAACGTCGCATCGGGCGTGCAGACCTCCCTCGCGGAGCTCGTCGCCAAGACCACCGATACCTTCTCGATAGCCGTCAAGCCGCAGTGGGGTGGTTACCCGGAGCGCGCTTGGGACACTCGAGTCTGGGTCGGGGACCCAGCGCTCATCAGGTCGGAACTGGGTTGGGCGGCCACGACCACCCTCGTTGAGGGCCTCAGTCGAACTGCAGAATGGCTCGCCGCGCATCCGGTGGAGTTCCTTCCGGCGTTGGCGGCCGCGCGCAGCGCCTGAGGTTACGAGCGCGACGCGATCAGATAGAGGTTGCCGAGCGGAACAGGGACGGTGAGCCCGCCTAGGCGGCTCCGCCTCAGCGTGCCCAGCGCCATCCCCTTGACCCGAGCCGGCATCGGGACCAGGTGCGTGATGTATCCGACGCTGTACGTGTTGTTGACGTGGCCCTGCTTCAAGACCTTGAAGCCCCCGGCCTCGAAGATGCGGCGCATGGTCGCTGGACCATAGAGATACGTGTGCTCGATGTCGATGATGGGACTGCGCTCTTGCATGATGTGCGACGAGACGGATTCGACATTGTGGTTGAGGCACAGGATCAACCCGCCGGGGCGCAGCGCGGCACGGCATGCATCCAGCACGACCTCGGGATGCGGCACGTGATCGAACACCTGGAAGAGGCAGACGGCGTCGAATTCACCATCAGCGAAGAGCCCCGGCCGCATGACGTCGCACATGATCTGATCCCGAATCGCCGGCGACGCGTCCCGGATCGCCGCTTCGCTGGGCTCGACGCCGCGAACCTTGCTGTATCCCTGTGTCAAGGCCTGCTCGAGAAAGAAGCCGTCGCCGCATCCGATCTCGAGCAGTGAGTCCTGATGGTTGCTGAACGCACGGAGCTTGGCGAGATATCTGCCATAGGTGGCCTTGAGATTGGCGGTTTCCGCCTCGTAGTCGAACGTGCTCTCCGCGTAGAGGTGAGCGAGTGTCGCCTCGTCGAGCACCGGGTCCGAGCGCACCAATCCGCAGCTCAGGCAGCGCACCATCCGGTAGTGGACGCGATCGGGCAGCCGGCGCGCCGAGAAGCGAGCAGGCGTGATGTCATCGACGCCGAAATTGGCCGGATACAGCTCCTTCGCAGGTATGCCTGGGCCGCAGATGGCGCACTGCGTCGCCTGGAATGACAGGGTGGCTGGGCCGTCCTCCTCAGCTATGGGCATCGGCGAACCGTGGGTCGGGGTGCTGGTCCCCACGCGCGCGACGGCGCCAGTTTCAGGCGGGGACAAGAGCGACCCTCCGTACTGCGGCCATGAGCCCATCAACATCGAGGCCGTTTCGGCGGCGCAGAAATGCTTCGGAACCGGTGGTCTCGCCGACCGGGTCGGTAACCCCGGACCGGATCAGGCGCACGCCCAGGCCGTGGCCGGCGATCGTCTCGGCCACCAACGATCCGAGTCCGCCAATCGGGCGGTGGTCCTCGATGGTGATGCATGCGCTCTTCGAGGCCAGGAGCGCGACGAGATCGTCGGTCGGAGCCGGGGCGATCGAAGCGGCCACGGCGACCGCCGTCTGGATGCCCTCGGCCTGAAGCCGTCGCCGAACTTCGAGCGCGACGCCGGTCATCGAGCCGATGGCGACAATCGCGATATCACCGTCACCGATGACCTCGAGGCGACCCCAGTGAAAACGGCCGGCAAGCTCCGGGTGACTGGCTGTCTCCTTCGCCAGGCGCAGATACATCGGCTGCGGTCGCGCGTAGTGATCGCGCAAGGCGCGGTCCACCTGGCCGTCATCAGCCGGTGCGACGATGCCGACACCCGGCTGCACCCGCATCAGCGCGATGTCCTCGAGCGCATGGTGGGTCGGCCCCGCAGTGCCGTACGCGAAGCCACCACCGATCCCGACGATGCGCACCGGGAGCTGATGCAGGACAGCCCCGTTCCTGAACTGCTCGTAGCCACGCATCGACGCAAAGGTTGCGATTGAATAGCAGAACGGGATCAGGCCTTCATGCGCCATGCCCGCGGCAAGCGACATCATGTTTGCCTCGGCGACACCGACGTTGAAGAAGCGATCCGGGTGATGTTCGGCAAAGGGCTCGAGCACCATGAACCCCAGGTCGGCGGTGAGCAGGACGACGCGATCGTCGTGGTTGGCGATGTCGATCAGCGTGGAAACGAATTGCTTTCTCACCCGATCTCACTCAACGCCAGGGCGAATTGCGCGTCGTCCACCGGCAGGTAGTGCCACTTGACCTGGCGTTCCATGAAGCTCACACCCTTGCCGGCAACCGTGTCCGCAATCATGAAGAGTGGCCTTCCTGGTGCGCGAGCCTCGAAGGCGATGGTCAGCGCGTCAACGTTGTGCCCATCGACGCGCCTGCTCTCCCATCCAAGCGTTTGCACGAGTTGATCAACACCAGCGAGGTTGATCACCTCAGCGGTCGGCGCCAGCGCCTGCTGCCCGTTGTTGTCGAGTATCACCGTGAGGTTGTCGAGCCTGTGATGCCCGGCGAACATCACCGCCTCCCACACCGACCCCTCGTTGAGCTCGGCATCGCTCATCAGCACGAACACTCTTCCAGGCCGGCCCGCGATGCGCTTCGCGAGCGCCACGCCGGCACCGAGTGATGGTCCATGACCGAGCGAGCCGGTGGAGAACGTGATGCCGGCCAACGTGTGATCGGGGTGGACGCCGAGCTGAGTGTCGTCCCCGCAGTACGTGTCGAGCATCTCGTGCGTGATCAAACCAAGCTCGGCGAGCACGCAGTACTGCGCCAGGGCAGCATGACCCTTTGACAGGATGAAGACATCCACCTCGGGATCGACCGTTCCGGAGAACAGCGCAACCAGAATATCCGCGACCGAGAGTGCGGAGCCGATGTGTCCCACATGGGCACGCTTCGACTGCTCGATGATCAAACGCCGAACGCGCACGGAACTGAGAGTTCGAGCGGTGGTTCCGCCTGTCATCGCCACGCCTTCTTGGGCTTGCTGCGTCTTTGATCCGATCTCAAAGCCGCCCGAGTGTAGCCCGGCTAGGACGGCAGGACCGGCGGAGAGCCACCCCCGATATCAATCCGTAACGCGGCCTCAACCACGCCAACCCAGAACCCCGTTCCCCAGGCGATGTGCAGCACCGGGAAGATCGCGGGGATTCGCACCCGGACCGAGGGCGTCTCGCCCGCCCCGGCCTGTATACCGGCCGCAACACACGCCACCGCGTACACGGCGGCGCCGGCTGCAACGGCACGCCGTCCCCGCCTCGTGAACCCGAGCGCCGCAGCCACCGGGAGGGCTGCCACGAGTGCTGGCGCGGCCAGATGATACGGATGGATCACCCCCAGGCTCGCCCGGGCAACCCGAACCTTCGCGCGCCCGTAGCGGAAGTACTGGCGAGCCAGAGCGGGAATGGATTCGCGCACCCAGTACCTGGTGGGGACATCGGGGCTGAAGAGCACGCGGCCCCCGGTCTGTCGGATCCGGTGGTTCAGCTCGTAGTCCTCATGCGGCGGGTAGGCCTCGTCGTAGAGGCCGACGCGCTCAAAGGCCGTCCTGCGGAAGGTGCCGGGAAAGACCGTCGGCAACTCCTCGAGCCGGTTCGAATACCGATAGCGTGCCCCGCCCACGCCGAACGGGGATCGCATGGCGCGTGCGATCGCGCGTCCGGTGACACCCGCTCCCTCGCCGTCCGCACGGCCGCCGACGTTGTCCGCACCGGTTTGGATGAGCAGCTCTATGGAGCGGCGGAGGTGATGCGGCGACCATTCCGCGTGCCCGTCCTGCCGAGCGATGAACTCGCCGCGGCTCGCGAGGATGGCGAGATTGAGGCCGTGCGCTTGCGTCCGCCCCGGGTTGTCGATCAAGCGCACCATCGGGTGCAACACCGCCGTTGAGTCAACGATCTCACGGGTGCGATCCGTCGATCCCCCGTCGGCGATGATCACCTCGTAGCGATCCTCGGGGTAGTCCTGATCGAGCACGGAGGCAAGGCACGCCTCGATATATCGCTCCTCGTTGAACACGGGGATGACGACACTGACGAACGGCAGCGCGCTGGAGTCGGGATGGCCCATCGGGGCTGCTATGGTGCCATCACGTGAGGACGTTGGTGACGGGCGGCGCCGGTTTCATCGGCAGCCATCTTGTCGATCGCCTGGTCGAGCATGGCGACGCGGTGATCGCTCTCGACGACTTCTCCACCGGGCGCCGCGACAACATCGGGCGGCACGCAGACAGTGGCAAGGTTCGCATCGTCGAAGGCACCATCCTCGACGATGCGCTGGTCGAAACCCTTGTGGGCGACTGTGATCGAGTGTTCCATCTCGCTGCGGCGGTCGGGGTCGCACACATCATCGCCAACCCCCTCGGATCGCTCCAGGTCAACAGTCGCGGTACCGAGAATATTCTCGCCGCGTGTGCGCGTCACGAACGCAAGGTGCTGATCAGCAGCTCGAGCGAGGTCTACGGACGCGGCGGCCGGGTTCCGATGCACGAGGACGATGATCGCATCCTCGGGTCGACCGTCATCCAGCGCTGGTCGTACGCCACTGCGAAGGCGCTCGATGAGCATCTCCTCCTCGCGCATGCGGCACACGGGCTGCGCGGAGTGATCGTCCGCTATTTCAACATCTATGGACCGCGCATGGATCCCAAGGGCTACGGCAGCGTGATGGCCACCTTTGTCCGTCAGGCGCTCGCCGGCGACCCCGTGACCGTGTATGGCGACGGCCTCCAGTCGCGCTGCTTCACCTACATCGACGACTGCATCGACGGCACCGTGCTCGCGATGGAGACCCAGCCCGCCGAGGGGCAGGTGTTCAACATCGGCGATGCGACGACCGAGATGACCATCGCCGACCTCGCACGCAAGGTCATCGAGGCGAGCGGCAGCAGCTCCACGATCGTTCACGAGAGCTACGAGCAGCACTTCGGTGCCGGCTTCGAGGACACTCGCCGGCGTGTCCCGTCGGCGGCTCGCGCGGCCGAACGGCTCGGCTGGACCGCGCATGTCGGCCTCGATGAGGGAATCCGGCGAACACTCGAATCCTGGGGGCAGACCGCTCCCGACTGACGCTACAGCGTATGCCAGCCCGCGCGACCCTGACCGCGCACGCCGCGCGTGTCGAGCACGAGCGGGGCGCGTTCTCGAATCAGTGCCCAGTCGATCGCATCGTGTGCCGTGGTGATGACCACGAGCTCACTCGCCTCGAGCTCGGCGGCGGTGAGCTCCACCCCCCGAAGGCTCACGCCACCATGGGTGGAGAGCGACGCAACGTGGGGATCGACGTATCGGACGAGCGCGCCGCGACTAAGCAACCGATCGGCCACCTCGATCGCCGGCGACTCGCGAACGTCACCGATGTTGGGTTTGTACGCAACCCCGACCAGGAGAATGCGCGAGCCACGCATGCTGCGCCCGATGTCATTGAGGACATCGTCGGCTCGTTGCACGACGTAATCCGGCATCCCCCGGTTCACGTCGTTACCGAGGTCGATGAACCGGGTGCGGAAGTCGAGGTTGCGCATCTTCCATTGCAGATATGAGGGATCAACCGGGATGCAGTGCCCCCCAACGCCGGGACCCGGATAGAACGGCATGAATCCGTACGGTTTGGTGGCGGCGCTCTCGATGACCTCCCAGACATCCACTCCGAGGCGGCGGCACATCTGCGCGACCTCGTTGGCAAAGCCGATGTTGATCATGCGAAAGGTGTTCTCGAGGACCTTGACCATTTCAGCGGTGGTTGCATCACGCACCGGGGTCACGACGTCGACGATGGTCAGGAGCGCCTGTCGCGCAACCTCGGTCGAAGCATCGTCGACGCCACCCACGACCTTCGGCGTCGTGCGCAGCGTGAACCGCCTGTTCCCGGGATCGATCCGCTCGGGGGCGAAGGCGAGAAAGACGTCCACGCCGGTCACCAGTCCCGAGCGTTCGAGGATGGGGCGGAGGACATCCTCCGTGGTTCCCGGGTAGCTCGTGCTGGTGAGCACGATCAGCTGACCAGGACGCTGGCACGCGATCAGCGCCTCGCCCACCGCCTCGATGGCCGACGTGTCGGGTTCGCGCGTGTCGCCGAGCGGGGTGTGCACGCAGATGTCGACGACATCGAGGTCGCCGGCCGCTGCCAGCGAGGTGACCGAGGTCAGCCGGTCATCGAGCCGCGCCCGTGCCACGTCGCTCGAGGGCACATCCTCGATGTAGCTCTCGCCCGCCATGATCGCCGCGCATCGCTCGGCGTTGGTGTCGACCCCCACCACCGTGAAGCCGGCGTCGGCGTACGCGACCGCCGTTGGGAGACCGACGTATCCGAGCCCGACGATCCCGATCCGAGCGCTGCGATCCCCGATCCGCTCGACGAGTCGCCGCCCCTCGCCGGTCAGTTCCACAACGGGCGCAATCATACGGAGAGCGGGGCGAGCGAGCGCCCGCGTGGCGTCGCTACCTCAGTACGCTCCGTTGGAGTGCGCGATCGCGCGAAGGGTGCTCCACAGGAGCGAGATGTCCAGCCAGATCGACCAGTTCTCGACGTAGTAGAGATCGAGATGCACGCGCTGCTCCCAGGGGAGCTCGGAGCGCCCGCGGACCTGCCAGAGCCCGGTCATCCCGGGCGTCACCAGCAGCCGGGCATGGGCGCCGTGGCCGAAGCTGTCGACCTCGTCCTGGACCAGCGGCCGCGGGCCGACCAGCGACATGGTCCCGATCAGCACGTTGAACAGCTGGGGCAGCTCGTCCAGTGAATATCTGCGGAGGAACCGACCGACCGAGGTGACCCGATCGTCTGACGGCGTCTTCACGAGCATCTGCCCTTCGCCGGTGGTGGTCTCAACCGGTTGCAGGAGCGCACCCGCGCCGACGCGCATGCTGCGGAACTTCCAGATGTTGAACGCGCGTCCTTCCTTGCCAATTCGGCGCTGCCGGAAGAACACCGGCCCGCCGTCGTTGAGCTTGACGGCCACCGCGATCGCCGCAAGCACCGGGCTCAGGACGATGATCAGGAAGAGCGACGCGACGCGATCGAACCCGGATTTCACGACCCGAGCGGGTCCGCTCAGCTCCGGCTCGCAGATCTCGAGCAGTGGCAGGCCATCGACCGGGTGCATCACGATGCGGGGGCCGGCGATGTCGGCAAGATCCGGGACCACCAGCAACCGGATACCCGAGCCCTGGAGCGCCCATGACATTCGCCGCAGCTCGCCGCCCGTCGAATGGGTCGTTCCGACAAAGGCGATCGTGTCGGCGTCGAGACGCCTCACCTCGTTGACGATCTCGTCGACATCGATGGGTTCGTCCTCGGCAAGCGCGTCGGTCGCGACGACACCCACCACCGAGAAGCCGGTATGCGTATTTCGATCGATGTAATTGCGAAGCTGCTCCGCTCCCTTGCCCGGTCCGACTTCCACGATGCGGTGGATCGCGACGCCATCTCCGAATCGACTGCGCAACGCCTTGCGCGCGGCCCAGCGGGCCAGCAGCGTCAGCAGCGCGGCGGTCGGAATCGTGATCAGCACCAGGCCGCGCGAGAAGTCGGCGCGAAGCACGTATGACGTGAAGCCGATGAGCGCGAGGATCCAGATCGACGCATTGCAGACGCGCCGGTATTGCTCGGGCCCGGCAGCCAGGTAGCGACGGGCGTACGAGCCGCTCAGCAGCATCGCGGCAACCCAGAGCGCCGGGAAGGTGGCTGCGATCGCCGCGTATGGCAGCCGGTCGTTCAACCTCTCGGGCGAGGCTCCGAAGATGGCGAGCGTCGCAACCGCCACCGCGAGGGTGGCGATCACCGCATCGAGGACGACCAGGAGGGCGATCCACCGCCGGACGGAGACGCGCTGCGAACGGGATTCGATGCGAGGGTAGACACTCGTCGGCCAGAAGGCGGACGGCGCTACGCCGGGCTGGCCGACCAGCTGAACGTGCTTGGGGCGATCAACATGGGGCTCTGGCGCACCGTCAAGCTCGACCGTGACGCGATCCCCCCGCCCAGTGCCACTCGCTCGCCGGCTTGCCATGGAACCCTCCGGGGACGCTTCAAGATCTCTGGAACGGGAGCCCAATCGATCTGATTATGAGGGCTCTCGCCTAACGCCCCCAGGCTTGGAGCCTCCCCAGGGGCTCCTCGCGGCCGAGGACGATGGCGCGCGCAGAGCGCGCGACGTCAAGGATCCAGCAATTGATCTGAGGATAGCACGCGCTTTCTGGCGGCAAAGCTCACTGCCGAGCGCGTCTCGGCTGATTGGTCGCTAAGCTCCATCCGGCGTGTCACTCCAAGACTTCGCGCAATCGCTCCCCGGGGTGGTGATTGCGGCACTGCTCCCTGGCTATGCCCTTGCGACCCTGCTCGCTCCGGAGTGGCGATGGTGGACGAGACTTGCGATGTCCCCGGGGATGTCCGCAGGGTTCATCGGCGTCGCCGGGATGGCGATGCACGACGCGCACATCCCCTTCGAGCCGGCCACCGTGCTGCCGCTGCTGGTGGTGCTTGGGGCCGCCGCGGTGCTCCGCTGGCGCCGGGCTTCCCCCGCCGTCAGCGTCGCCTCTCCCTGGTGGGTACCGATTCCTGCGCTCCTTGCCGGTCTCATCGGGGCATCGGTTTTCTTCTGGGCCCTCCATGGCCAGGTGCTCCCTCCCGACTGGGACACGGCGACGCACGGAGGGCTCGCCAACACGATTGCGCGAACGCACGATGTGCTGCCGCTGATCCGGATCCCGATCGAGGGGACCGAATTCGTGCGCGTGCGCCCCGGGTTCGAGGCGACGGCCGCCGTGGTGTCGTGGCTCGGCGCCCCATCGCCCGCGATGGCGATGGGACCGGTGATCACGGTGACGCTGGTGCTGATTCCTGTGTCACTCAGCCTTCTCGCGCTCGAGGGGACCGGATCTGTCGCACTCGCAGCGGTGGTTCCCTTCTTCGCGCTCGGGCTTGCCTTTCCATCGTTTCAGGCGATCGTCGGCCGCTTTCCCGAGATCGTCGACTCGACGCTCATCGTCCCCTTCGTCGTTGCCGCACTACGAGTCTTTCGGGGTGTCTTCACGCGTGACACCGCACTCCTGCTGTTTGCCATCACCGCATCCATCTGGGTGATACACGGTCTCGAGGTGTTCACCGGCGCGGTGGTCGCGTGTGGCCTGCTAGCGATCACGGTGGTGCAGGTGGTGCGCGCCAATCCGCGAGTCGCGCTCATCCGGGTGGGCGTCGCGGCGGGGGCGGTGCTCGCCGGCGCCGTCGTCGTGACCCTGCTGACGCGGTCGCCCCACGTTCCCCCACCCACCGCGACCCAGCCCTCGTCGGCCTCGATCCCGGTCACGAGCACACCGATACACGTGCATGTGATCCTCGCATCGATTGCGCAGACCGATCTCATCAGTCCGGTTGCGTTCGCGCTGTACCTGATCGGCGTCGTGGCGCTGATCGTCCAGCGTCGAATGCTCTGGGTGCTCGTGGCCCAGGTGCTGCTGGTCGCATTCATGGTGGACGACTTCTACTGGCACAAGCTCGCGAAGCTCTGGCGGCTCATCTTTCCGTGGGCCGAGCAGGATCGCATCCTCGGCTATCAGTACTGGTTGATCCCGCTCGTCCTTGGCGCCGGTTTCCTCGCGATCATCAGCGTGATGCGCTCGCTGTCGCGGACGCGACAGTTGCAGATCGGCGCGACCGTGGCCGGCGTCCTCGCCGCCGGAGTCGCCGTCCTGGTGCGCCATTCGCTCGGCCGTTTGTGGACCTATCTCATCGGCCAGTACGCGGTCTACACCTATCCGCTGGGCCTCTACGATCCATTGACGGCATTGCGCCCATGGATCCCTGCGATGGCAATCACCGCAGCGGCGGTGGTGGTCGCCTGGGTTCTCTACGTTTACCGCGCGGAAGTTCCCGCTTTTGTCGCCACTCGATTCCGCGTGGGCGGGCATCGATTCGCTGCCGCGCCGCTGGCCCTGGGCGTCATCGCCATCGTGTGCCTGGTGGTCGGCGCCTCATACGAGCTCGGCGTGTACCAGCACGCGGTGGCCACCCGCTCGCTGGTCACTCCAGCGGACCTCACGGTGTTGAACACGCTGACGGACGAATATCCGAGCTCCACCGTGGTCATGACCAACAGCGGCAACGATGCGGGTATGTGGCTGGCCGGGCTCACGGATCTGACCCCGATGGTCCCCAACGGCTTCGAGTCCGGAGCCCTGACCCTGCCACTGGACATCGCCGTCAGCAAAGCGTGTGCCGACCCTGCTGATGCCGCGTCGGCCATTCAACATGAGGCCGACCTGACGGGCGCCGGCATCCTCTTCATGGGCGCGCACACCATCCCTTCGCCCATGAACCCGTGGAGTGTCAATTGCGTCGCCAAACTGCCGAATCTGCGGTTGATCACGTCAGCGCCCTGGCAGGGGTCGATGGCGGCGGCGTTCGCGATCACATGACCGCGCAGCGCGTTGACGATCCCCCTCAGCACATCCTCAGGTAGGTTCACGGTCGTCTGGCTATCCTCTGGCCCAGGTCGCTTCAGGGCCGGGAATGACAGAGCGCCATGTGCTGAGGCCGTCCGCAGCCGGGCTGTGCGGCCTCGCACTCGCGCCCAAGCCAGTGGCAGCCACGCGGGCCGTCGCTGCGACGAGCCGGAGACAGGCTGTGCCTTCGCGCCGAGCAGCCTCGGGCGCGGCGTCAGCGGTGTGCCGGCGAGGGAGACGGCGTAGGCGGCAGCAGCGGGGGCAGACCATCGAGCTGAAAGCCCCAGTCGAACAGCCGGCTCTCGAGACGAGCCGGATAGTTCGCGCTCAGCAGCACCGCGAGGAGGCGATGCCCGCCGCGGACTGCCATCCCGATGAGGCAGGCGCCTGCATTGCCGGTCCACCCGGGCTTGATGCCCACCGCTGCCGGATATGCCTGGAGCAGTGCGTCGAGGTTGTGGAGCTCAAACGCCGGGTGCTCGGCGCTGGCAGGCAGGTTGATCGCCCGGGTGGCGACGATCTGGTCGAAGAGCGCGAAGTGTTCGTACGTGTACGCCGCGATGACCGCGAGGTCGTACGCGGAGGAGTAGAGGTGCGGGTCGTCGAGCCCTGCGGTCGCCGAGAAGTGCGACTCATGGAGGCCAAGCGCAGCGACCTGCTCGTTCATGGCCGCGATGAAGCGGTCCGCGCCGACCGTGTCAACCGCAATCGCGCTCGCAGCGTCGTCGCCGCTCGGGAGCAGCATGCCCTCGAGCAACTCCTCGACGGTGAAGGTCTGACCCGCCTTGAGGTGCATGAGCGTGTCGGCAGTCGACTGGCCCAGGGCGTCGGGTGTGATCGTGACCGCCTGGTCAGGGCTGAAGTTCTCGAGCGCGACCAGGGCGGTGAGCACCTTGGTGAGGCTGGCGGGCGCGAGCTCGAGGTCGGGTTGCTTGGCCCAGAGAATCGCGCCCGTGTCCAGGTCAACGAGGATGCCGGCCCGTGCGCGCATCGGCGGAGCCCCGCCCAGCATCGACAGCGGCATCGTGAAGCTGAGATTGGCGCTCGCCACCTTCATATCCAACGACGGGGCCGGCGTTGGGGTGGTTGTCGCCCGAGGCGCCGCCGAGACACCCGCGGGGGTCACCGGGAGGCGCTGTGTCGTTGCCAGCGTTCCAACCGCTATACCGGCGACCATCACCACCAGACCGAAGCGGGCGGATCGGGGCAGTTTGAACATGAAGGGCTGCGCCGAATGGTATCCCGAGTTCGGGGCATCTTTCCGTCTGTTTTGTCACCAACGCCCCACCGCCGTGGCGTGCCGGGGGAAGGAGGCGGACCTCAGACCAGCAGACGCTTCCGCATGCCGTCGGGGAGAGCGTCGCCGGCGGCTGCCAGCTGCGGCTGCAGCCCCTTCTCCTTCGTGAGTGCGCGGAACATCATCGCGATCGTCACCTCATGGTCGGGGCGATGGATGACGCTGATCGGGTCTCCGCCGGCCACCCGGCCGGGCACGATCACCCGCAGGTAGGCGCCGGGCGTACCGCGGTCGGTGAAGCGCTTGACCCACAGCTGCTCCTGGAGCCAGCCGGCAAAGGTGCGGCACGGGATGCGCGGGGATGTCACCTCGAGCACGCAGTCGTCGCCGACCTGCCAGCGCTCGCCGACGAGCGCCCCGCTGATGTCGAGGCCGGCGGTGGTCAGGTTCTCGCCGAAGACCCCGTTGCTGAGCGAACGTCCCAGTTCGGCCTGCCAGTGATCGAGGTCCTCGCGGGCATAGGCATACACGGCCTGGTCGGTACCGCCGTGGGAGCTCGCATCGCATATGGCGTCACCTGCGGCCCCACCGAAACCCAGCTGCGGTCCCGGATCCCGAAGTGCCACCGGCTCGCTCGACGGGCGCTTGTCGATGCCGGTGACGCCGGCGTCGGCGTACCGGGTCGCCCTCGCGGTGCCGAGATTCACGGAGAGGAGCGTTGCCATGGCTGGCAAAGGATACCCGCGACCCGGCTGACCGACATGAGGGAGGGCCCGCGCGTCGGGCTGGTGATATGCTCTGAGCGTTGTGCATTCTGCTCTGAGCGTAACCCCGGATGAGATCCGGCGCGAGTTGGGTGGCATCCTTCGCGGACACCGTGAGGGCCAGGGCCGGAGGCTTGGCGAGATCGCCGGCGAGGCCGGATGCTCGCCCGCCTACCTGTCCGAGGTCGAGCGCGGGCTGAAGGACGTCTCCGCGGACCTCCTGATCGCGATCGCGTATGCGCTCTCGGTTCCCATCGGGGCCGTGTATGCCGACCTCGGCCGCCGGCTCAGTGTGTCGCCGCAGGAGGAGCCGGCCTGGCCGTCCGACCCCCGGCGCCAGCTCCGCGCCGTCACCTCAGGACTCGACGCCGCCTCCCTTCGGACCGTCGCACAGTTCGGCGCCTTCATGGCCATGAACCAGGCGGAGCCGACCCGCCGTCGCATCGGCTTCGTTCCACCAACAGCGGAGGGCTCGCGATGACCCTGGTACCCACCGTGGTCGAAAGCACGACACGTGGTGAGCGCTCGTACGACATCTACTCGCGGTTGCTGCGCGACCGGATCATCTTCGTCGGCGGTGTCATCGATGACGATCTCGCCAACCTGGTCACCGCGCAACTGCTGTTCCTCGAGGGCGAAGATCCTGAGCGCGACGTGCATCTCTACATCAACAGCCCGGGGGGTTCCATGACCGCGGCGCTGGCGATGTACGACGCCATGCAATATGTGCGCCCGCTCGTCGAGACGACCTGCCTCGGCATGGCGGCGAGCGGCGCGTCGCTCCTTCTCTCCGCCGGAGCGCCGGGACGCAGGCTGGCGCTGCCCAACTCGCTGGTTGTCATCCACCAGCCGTGGGCGCAGGGAATGCAGGGCCAGGCAACCGACCTCGACGTGCATGCGCGCGAAATCCTCCGCCAGCGCGCGCTGCTCATCGAGCTCTATCACCGTCACACCGGGCGCGACTCGGAGCAGATCGGCCGCGACATCGAGCGTGACTACCACATGACCGCGGAGCAGGCGCTCGCCTACGGGATGATCGATCACATCATCGAGAAGCGGCCGCAAGGCTCCATCTCCAGAAAAGAAGATCCTGAACAGGTTTTGGTCACAACGGAGGCCCATCGTCCCAACGGTCCCGGCTGACGCCCGCGCAACGTCTGCGCACTTCGATACGTAATCGATCGCGCCACAAGGCGGCAGCGTTCGCAGCGCCTCGCTGCTCCGCTCAATCGGGGCCTCGACGAGGACCGCGCCTCTACGGCGTTGAGGAGCGCACTCAACCGGGAGGGGAGCGTCGCCACCTCGATGGGCTTGGTAACGTAGTCATCGAACCCTGCAGCCCGCTCCGGTCAGCGGGGGCTCGTCTGAAGGACCGCCGCTCGGATGTACTCCACCGGGTGCATCGCAGGCCGACCGGTGCCGTGCTCGATCTGCTGGCGGCAGGAGACCCCGGTGGCGGCGACCAGCGTTCGCGCGTCTTCCGCATTGACAGCCGGGAAGAGGCGCATCCCGCCGATCCGCATCGAGAGGTCGTAGTGCTCGGCCTCAAAGCCAAACGACCCCGCCATTCCGCAGCAACCGCCATCGACCTCGACCACAACGGACCCGGGGATCAACGACAGCAGCTGCACGCTCGCGGCGGTGCCGGCGAGTGCCTTCTGATGGCAGTGGCCATGGAAGAGGAAGCGCCGGCCCGCCAACGGCGAGGCTGGATTCATGCGCAGATGTCCGGATGCAAAAGCGTCGAGGATCACCTCGTCCGCGAGGCGGACCCGACCCGCAACGACCTTCGCCTCCTCGCTGCCAGGCTGCAGGGCGAGGTGCTCCTCGGCGAGCGTGAGGATGCAGGAGGGCTCCACCCCAACAATCGTCGCCCCCTGCCGGGCCGCCTCATTTAGACGAGCGGTCATCGCCTTGGCGTACCGGCCGGCGTCATCAAGACGCCCCTTGGAGATGGCGGCGCGTCCGCAGCAGTGATCGCCAATCAGCTCGACCCGCCACCCAGCCATCTCGAGCAGTTCCACCGCCGCGATGCCAACGCCCGGCTCGGTGAACGTCGTGAATGAGTCGGCGAGCATCACCACACGTCCCAGGGATCCAGGAAGCGGCCGCTTCCGGCGCGCATCCCACCGCAGGAGGGTGCGCCGGTGGAATTGGGGCAGCGGCCGCTTCCGCGTGACCCCCAGCGTTCGCTCCATCAGCGCACGCGATCCCGGCAATGAGGTCGCCAGGTTGGAGAGCGGCGCGAACATGGATCCAAACCGGTTGAGGCGCCGAGCGGCGGCGAAGAATCGCGCGCGTGCCGGCACCCCGTGAATCCCCTGATAGTGAAAGAGGAATTCGCTCTTCAGGGACGCCATGTCCACCCCGAGCGGGCACTCGCTCTTGCAGGCCTTGCACTCGAGGCAGAGGTCGAGGATGTCGTGCAGGCGTTGGTCGCCGAGCGCCGCTCTCGGATCCGGTTGCGACAGCGCGAGGACCAGCGCGTTGGCGCGGCCGCGGGTGCTGTGTTCCTCCTCGCGCGTCGCCATGTATGACGGGCACATGACCCCGGTGGATCCCTTGCGGCAGACGCCGATGTTCATGCATCGATCGGCCGCGCCTCGCATGCCGGCCGTGCCCGCGAACGAGAGCCGCGTTGACAGTGCGAACGCCGGCGCAAGGGCGACGTCGCGGATGCTCTCGCTCATCGGTGGCGCGTTGACGATCTTTCCCGGATTCATCAGCGAGTGCGGGTCGAAGAGCAGCTTCAGCTCGCACATCGCCGCATAGAGCGCGTCGCCGAAGATGCTGCGGTTGAACTCGCTGCGAGCGAGCCCGTCGCCGTGTTCGCTGGAGTTCGCGCCGCCGAATTCGCTCACCAGGTCGCGAATCTCGGTGGCGACGGTGCGCATCGTTGCCACCTCATCCGGGCGGGTCAGATCCATGAACGGTCGGATGTGCAAACACCCGACCGAGCAGTGACCGTAGAAGCCGGCCACGAGGCCGTGCCGTTCCAGGACGGCGCTGAAACGCCGCACGTACTCGGTCAGGCGGGCCGGGTCGACAGCCGTGTCCTCGATGAACGCCACCGGCCTGCGTGTGCCCTCGCTTGCGGCCATCAACAGCCCCAGCCCTGCCGACCTGACCTTGAGCAGCGCCGCCTGCTGCGGGTTCGTGGCACGAAGCGTGTGATAGCCATGACCATTGCGCTGCCAGAGCGCGGCAATCCGCTCCACCCCGGCGGATGCCTCGGCGGCGTCGCCGCCATCGAAGGTCACGAAGAGCAGCGCACCCGGGTCGCCTACGAGGATCGACCCGAGTGCGCTGTATTCGAGCTTCTGCCGGGAGAGTTCGAGAATCGTTCGATCGATGAGCTCCACGGCGCTCGGTCGCGTGCTCAGCGCATCCTCGGTGGCCGCAATCGCGTCCGCAACGGAAGCGAAATGACCCACGGCAATCGCCTTCGCTCGGGCAACGGGAACCAGACGCACGGTCGCCTCGGTGACGACCACGAGTGACCCCTCGGACCCGACCACCAGCCGTGCCAGGTTGAAGGGCCCGTCGCCGAGACGGTCGAGTCGATAGCCGCCCGCACGCCGCCAGTACGGGGGAAACCCCTCGGCGATGGCGGTGCGATGCTCCTCGACGAATCCTGGCAGGCGCGCATGAATCCGCGCCTCGAGCGTATCCGCGGCACTCCGCCGGAGCATCTGCTCGGTGTCGACCGGTCCAAGCGTTGCAACGCTCGAGTCGCTCAGCACCACCTCCAACGACTCGACGTGATCGATGGTCATGCCGTGCACCACCGAACCACTGCCTGCGGAGTTGTTGCCGATCATCCCGCCGATGGTTGCGCGGTCGCTGGTCGACGTATCCGGGCCGAAGACCAGGCCGTGCCTGCGCGCGGCGCGGTTGAGGTCGTCCTGCACAACGCCCGGCTGCACCCGGGCGAGACGTCGCTCGGGATCCAGCTCGACGATTGCGTTCATATGACGCGAGGTGTCGATGATCACCGCGCGGCCCACCGTCTGACCCGCCAGGCTGGTGCCCGCGCCCCGCGGGAGCATGGGCACACGCCGCCGCGCGCAGACGCCGACCGCGGCGGCGACGTCGGCCGCATCGTGCGGAAAGACCACCGCAAGCGGTTCGATGCTGTACATGCTCGCGTCCGTCGAGAACAGGTGACGCGTGTACGCGTCGGCGCGCACCTCCCCTCGCATCGCGGCACGGAGCTCGGCCTCGAGGCCGACTATCGGTGGAGCGCCCCGCCCACCGAGCTCAAGCAACGACGCCCTCATCGCGAAGCGTGGCGATCTCCGCAGCGGAGTATCCGAGCTCGCCGAGGACCGCATCAGTGTGCTCGCCGAGCGTCGGTGGCGGACGGCGCACGGTAGCCTTGTAGCGGGAGAGCTTGATGGGAGACCCGGTCATGCGAAGCGTGCCGGCGGTGGGGTGCTCGGTGCTCAGCACCATGTCGCGCGCCGCCACCTGGGGATGCTCGAGCGCGGCATCGACGTTGTTGATGGGGCCGGCCGGGATCCCGACCCGAGACAGCTCATCGGCCCAGGCAACCGAGCCCCTGGTCGCGAGCGCGCCTTCGATGAGCGGGATCAGCTGCGCGCGGTTGGCGACGCGCTGTGGGTTGCTGTCGAAGCGCGGATCGTCGACCAGTTCGGGCAGACCGATCAGGGGAGCGAAGCGTCGCCAGAGGGTGTCGTTTCCCACCGCCACCATCAGATGTCCGTCGGCGGTGCGCAGAGCCTGATACGGAACGATGCTCGGGTGTGCCGAGCCGTACCGCGGCGGCACCTCGCCCGACGCGAAGTAGCCACCCGCAAGGTACGTCAACCACGCGATCTGGCCGTCCAGCAGCGAAATGTCGATCCACTCGCCGCAGCCGCTGGCATGACGGGCATGCAGAGCGGCAAGGATGCCGATCGCGGCCCACATCGCCGCACTGAGGTCGGCCGCGGAGTTGCCGACGCGCACCGGCTCCCCATCGGCTTCGCCGGTGACGCTCATGATGCCGCCGAGTGCCTGCGCAATTGCGTCGTACCCGGGCTCGCTCGCGTACGGGCCGGTCTGACCAAATCCAGAGATCGATGCGTAGATCAACCCCGGATTGCGAGCGTGGAGGTCGTCGTAGCCGAGGCCCAGACGCGCGGCCGTTCCGGGTCGGAAATTCTCGACGAGAACATCGGCCCGATCCACCAGGCGCAGCGCGATCTCGCGTCCCTTCGCGGTCTTGAGGTCGACGGCGATGCCCTGCTTGTTGCGGTTCACCGAGAGGAAGTAGGCGGATTGGTCGCCCTGGTACGGCGGCGCCCACTCCCTGGTGTCGTCGCCGGTGCGCGGGTTCTCGAGCTTGATCACGTCGGCGCCGAGGTCGGCAAAGATCATGGTGGCGAACGGACCGGACAGGATGCGCGAGAGGTCGAGGATGCGCACTCCCGCGAGCGGGCCGGACGACCGAGACTTCGCGGCTTCGGGATCCATCGACCAGCGTCTCCTACGACAGCACGCCGACGTAGAGGTTGACGACCTCGTCGTTGTGCAGCAGGTCTCGTCCCTTCCCGTCGAGACGGTTCCTGCCGAGCACCAGGACATACGCCCACTGCGCATGGCGAAGCGTCTCACGCGTGTTCTGCTCGACGACGACGACAGCAACGTTGGTGGCACGCACCTGCTCGATGCGCTCCCATACGGCGCTCTGGAACTTCGGCGAGAGACCCGCCGACGGCTCATCGAGGAGGAGCACCGCGGGATCCACCATGAGCCCGCGAGCCATGGCGAGCATGGTGCGCTGACCGCCGCTCAGCGTCTCGGCATGGCGACGGTGGGCGAGCTTGAGGTCGGGGAAGAGCTGATACAACTCGTCGGCGCGCTCGCGCAGCCCGTGCCTCCGGCTGTACCCGCCCATCTCGAGGTTCTCCTGAACTGTGAGCTGGGGAAAGACGTTGGCAACCTGCGGGACGTAGGCGATGCCACGACGCACGAGCTTCTCCGACGGGAGCCCCGTGGCGTCCCTGCCCTCGACGGTGACGGTGCCCGCACTCGAGCGAATGACACCGGCGATTGCCTTGAGCAATGTGGACTTCCCCGCGCCGTTGGGGCCGACGATCGCGGTGATCGCACCTCGATGGGCGCGGATGCTCACGCTTTCGACGATCGGCGCACCGCCATAGCCTGCGGTGAGGCCGGCGACGTCAAGAGCCGCAGCGGTCGCCGTCTCCGCCGGGGCGGGATCAGGACTCAGCGTCGTCATACGTGGGCAGCTCTCCGAGGTAGGCGTCGACGACGGCGGGGTTGCCGCGCAACTGGTCGAATGGAGCCTCTGCAATCACCCGTCCCTCAGCCATCACCACCACCTGGTCGGTGACCCGCTCAATGAACGGAAGGTTGTGCTCGACGATCACCACCGATGTGCCGGCCGTGACGAAACCGAGAACCGCGGCCGCCATCCGCTCACCGAGGACCGGGTTGACACCACCCATCGGCTCGTCGAGGATCACCAGGCGTGGCTTGGCCATGCGCATCCGTGCGAACTCCAGGAGGCGCTTCTGACCGCCGCTGAGGTTGCCAGCACGCTCATTTCGCAGGTGGAACAGCCCGAACTCATCGAGAATGGCTCGGGCTTCGACCAGCTGTGCATTGGCTTTCTCCTTCTCAGCTCGCGACGGTCCGCGCAGTGATCGCCAGAACCGCTCGCGTCGCGGCTCGAAGCACGCGAGGATCAGGTTTTCGAGCACGCTCAGACCGGGCCACTCGCGTGGGCTCTGGAAGGTCCGGATGAGGCCCATCCGAGAGATGACGTGAGGGGTCTTGCCCTGCACCTCCCGGCCCTCGAACCGAACCTTCCCCGCGTCCGGAATCTTGAAGCCGGAGATGAGATCGATCGCGGTGCTCTTGCCGGCACCGTTCGGGCCGATCAGGCCGGTGATCTGACCTTCGGCGGCGGTGAAGGAACATGCCTCGACCGCCTGCACACCACCGAAATGCTTGTGCAGCCCCTGCACCTCGAGCAGCACGGTCATGCCGCGCCGGTATCGAGCTTGGGGCCGGTGACCACCGGCTCGACCGCGGCGGCGTCACCCTTCCCGGCGGGGTCCTTGTCGCGAAACCGGCGCTCGGGAAGGATGCCCTGCGGCCGGAATCGGATGAACAACACGAGGACGACGCCTGTGATGATCAGGCGCAGCGCCGGAGCGAAGCTGGGTTGGTTGGCGATCTCGGGCAGATAACGGGTGGCCTCCTGGAGCCCCATCACCATGACGGCGACGCCGAGGACGACGCCGCGCGTGCTCCCCCGGCCACCGACCAGGATCGCGGCGTAGAGGATGATCGTCTCCACCGGTGACCACGCCGACGGATTGAAGGCGGTGAGATATCCCGCGTACAGCGCTCCGCCCAACCCCCCAAGTCCGGCGCCGAGGACGTACGCCTTGAGCTTGGTCACGTAGATGTCTCTCCCGAACGCTGCGGCTGCACGCTCGTCCTCTCGCAGGCTGCGCAGTGCGAGGCCGAAACGGCTGCCGTTCAGCCGCGTGGTCAGCAGCAAAACAATGATGAGGACCGCAATGCACAGGCCGAGGTAGAAGAATGAATAGCTCGAGTAGTCGAGCCCCAGGACATCGCCCATCGGGTCGAACAGACCGGAGACTCCGTTGTAGCCGTTGAACAGCGGCACGAACTGGCCGGTGACGACGTAGAGGACATACACCGCGCCGAGGGTGACGATCGAGAAGTAGATGCCGCGCAGGTGTCGGAGCGCGATCGCCCCCACGATGAGCGCCAGCACCATGGCACTGACCACCGCCAGCGCCACGGCGAGCGGAAAGGGCAGCGTCAGGCCGAGGATGTAGGTGGTGGGGTCGGTTGCGGGGCCGACGGTCAGCACCAGCGTCATGTACGCGCCGAGCGCGACATAGCCGTAGAAGGCGAGATCGAAATCGCCCGACCAGCCCCACACGATATTGAGTCCGAGCGCCATGATCGCGAAGATCGACCCCTCGGTGAGCACCGTGACCAGGTAGTCGATCATTCGAAGACGCTCCGCCTCCCGCCGACGAAGAGCCCCCGCGGACGGACGAGGATCACCAGTGAGAGGATCGCGAAGGCGAACGCCAGGTTATAGCTCGCGCTGACGTATCCGCCGAAGAACTCCAGCGCGATTCCGACGATGACCCCGCCCACCAGCGTGCCCACCGCTCTCCCCAGCCCGCCCGCAACGGCTGCGGTCAGCGTGATCAGGAAGAAGCTGAAGCCGGAATAGGGGCTGAAGGTGCCAACGCTCTCGGCAAGGATGAAGCCGGCATAGCCGCCGATCAACCCGGCGAGCAACCACGTCAGCGCCGCAACGCGATTCGCGTTGATCCCCGAAACCCTTGCCAGCGAACGGTTTTGAGAGACCGCGCGGAGTGATTTGCCGAAGCGCGTGTGCACGATGATCACATAGAGCAATGCAGTGATCACCACCGTGGACACCATGATCTGAATCTCGGTGTCGGTCCACAGGAATGGACCAACGGTTCGCGGCGCCCCCTGCGGGACCGCGTACCCGAGGTTGGAGGCGCCGAAGATGATCACCAGCACGTTCTGGATGACGAGCGAGACACCGAGCGTGGCGATGAAGGTGGGCAGCCCGCCGATGCCCCTGCGCACGAATCGATCGACGACACCGTTGTGCACCGCGAGGGCAAGGAGCCCACCGCCGGCGGCCGCAGCCAGTCCCGAGAGGATGACGCCACCGCCATGCTGCTGCACGAGATACGCGCAGTACGCGCCGACCGTGAGGATCTCGCCGTGGGAGAGGTTGGCCACGTTGGTCACGGAATATTCGAGCGTGAACGCCAGGGCGGAGAGCGAGAGGATCGCGGCGGCCACCAAGCCAAAGCCCAGGGTGAGGAGAGCCTCGTGCACTTAGACCGATTCTCCAAGGATTCGACTGGACGGCGCGAGCAGATCGGCGACGCCACGGGGGCAGCGCGCGTTGCGTCGGCGCGTTACCCCCGAGGCGTCAGCGTCAGGGAGTTGCAGCGGCAAGGTCCGTTGCGGAGAGAAGGGCAATCTGGGTTTCGGCACCGCTTGTGGCGTCGGCCTGGAAGGCTCCGTACGGGCCGAAGACGTTGTTGAAGCTGTTGAAGATGAGGTCACCACTGGCTCCGTCCATCTTGATCTTGGTCCCGGCCTTGATCCCCGCGAGGCACGCCTTGTAGGTGTCGCACGGTGTCCCGGGCGGGTTGGTCACCTGCTTCATGTCAGCGATCACCGCCGGACCGTCGGTGGTGCCCGCCTTGTCCATGGCGAGCGCGAGGCTCAACACCGCGTCGTACGCGTAGTTGGCGCCGGCGATCGGCTGCGCGTTGGCGCCGTTCTGCGCGGCGAATGCTGCGGCGAAGTTGTCGGCGGCGGCGCCGGTTGCATTGGTGCCGTACACCGAGACGAGGTGCGCATGAGCGATCGGATAGGTGATGGCCTTGAGATAGTCGTTCCCGCTGGTCACATCAGTGCCGACGATCGGGATCGCGAGGTTGTCGAGCTCCTTGAAGTTCTGGAACATGACCGCCGCCGTCTGTGGATCGAGCTGGGTGAAGATCACGTCTGGGTGCGCGGCGATGATCTGCTGGACCTCGGTGAGATACGAGGTCTGCCCGGGCGCAACCGTGATGTTGGAGACGATGGTGTTGCCGAACTTGTCCCATGTCGCGGTGATCGGCTTGGGAATCGTCTGCTGGGCGATGTCCGAGGAGAACAGCAGAGCCGCCGTCTTGTAACCCTTCTGCTTGGCGTAGAGGGCCATGGCCACGCCGAGCTGCGAATCCGACGGGCTGTCGCGCCACAGGTACTGGTTGGTGTTCTTGTCGAAGGCGGTGCTTCCGCCCTGGAACTCGGTGGGGATCTTGGCGGCGCTCACGATCGGCGACACTGCGGCGATCTCCTGGGTCTCCGGCCCGATGATGCCGCTCACGCTGTCCGTGGAAAGGAGCTGACGCACCGCGGGTACCGCATCCGCCTCGTCGCATTGCGTATCCGCGTGACTGAGGTCCAGCTGCTTTCCGAGCACACCGCCCGAGTCGTTGATCACCTTCTGCGCGACCTGCGAGCCCTGGAGCATCGCCTGCCCGAGGACGGCAAGCGGGCCGGTGAAGCACGAGAGCACGCCGAACGAGACGTGGCCGGCACTGTCGGTCTTGATGGTGCCGCCGCCCGAAGTAGCGGGCGTGGAGCTGCCGCAGGCAGCGACAACAACGGCCACGGCAATGGCGGTGAGGAAGCGCTTCGAAGCACGCGTTTGCGGGTTCCGGGCCAAGACTGTCGGCGACACTGTCCAACCTCCGTCAGTGGCCCAGCTAAGGGCCGTACCCGATACTGGCGGGATTCTGCTCCGACGTGGACAACTATGTCAATGGCTCAGTGGATAGTCCAATTGTTACGCGCATAATTCCTCGGGTGACCCTCGACACCTCGCCGCTCCGTCCACTGGGGCGCACGCGCTTGTACGAGGACCTCGTCGAGCGTCTGGGCGAATTCGTGATCCGCACCAACCTCGAGGTCGGGGAGCGGTTCCCGCCTGAGCGCGAACTGGCGTCGCGCCTCCAGGTCAGCCGAGCCTCGCTGCGCCAGGCGCTCGCGGTTCTCGAGGCCCAGGGATTCATCGAGGTGCGCCACGGCGGTGGCGTCTTCCTCCGTCGCAGCCGTGGATTCGGCGGCGTGCTGCACAAGCTCGTGGAACGGCGTCGCCGGCTTCCCGAGGTGCTGGAGGCTCGCGAGCTCCTCGAGGTACGGCTCGCCGAGCTCGCGGCCATCCGGCGCAGCGATGAGGACATCGTGGCGATGCGGGCTGCGCTGGTTGCGATGGAGGATGAGATCGCGTCCGCGGGGCTTGGGATGGACGGAGATGCCGCCTTTCATCATGCGGTCCACCGCGCCGGCAATAACAAGGTGCTTGAGCACGTCATCGACGGGCTCGCCGAGGCGATTCACGAGAGCCGCATGGAATCCCTCAGCGAGCCGGACCGGCCGAAGAACTCGCTGCTCGCCCATCGACGCATCCTCGAGGCGATCGAGGCAGGACAGACGGCAGGTGCGGCTGATGCCATGCGGGCTCACTTGCGCCAGGTCGCCGACGTTGCCCTGCTCCGATGGGAGCCACCGGTCGAGGATCACCTTCTGCCATGACGCCGCCGACGTGGCTTGAGCACGTGACCGCCGTCGCTGATCGGGGCCGGGCGATGCTGGGTCGGGGGTCGGGAGGGAGCCATGGCATTGCGGGCCTGGCGGCAACGTGCGACCGGCTGATCGCCCGCCGCGGCGAGGCGTCCGGTCTCGCGCTCGCGACCGAGGTGGTGCGCGCGCTGGAGCGGATGAGCAATGCGGAGATGGCCGAGTTCCTGGAGGTGCTGGCCGGCTCCTTCTCCCCGTCCTCCGAGGCGGTGGCGGCGGCGGTTGCGCGCTGGCGGTTGGATCCCACCGACGAGGCCGTGATGGCGCTCGCCATCGCGACCGAGGCACCTCGGCAGGAGCTCTTCCGCCGGCTCAACATGGTCGGAGGCGGCGCCGCCGCGCTCGTGAAGCTGCGCGGGTTGCTGCT
This sequence comes from Candidatus Dormiibacterota bacterium, assembly GCA_003131685.1. GTDB lineage: Bacteria > Chloroflexota > Dormibacteria > Aeolococcales > Aeolococcaceae > Palsa-851. The sequence goes on along the minus strand of PKWB01000147.1, from coordinate 19,889 downwards.
CACGCTGCTCCCTGCGCGCCCGCACCTCCGTGGCGTCGATGCCGACCTGCGTCATCTGCTCTCGTCATGGTTCAACGGCGGCTTCCTGCGTCTCGAGCAGATCAGCTGGGAGACTCCGGCGGCGACCCTGGAACGGTTGATCGCGTACGAGGCGGTGCATGAGATTCACGGGTGGGACGACCTCCGCCTGCGCCTTGCCGCGGACCGGCGCTGTTTCGCTTTCTTCCACCCACTGCTTCCGGGTGAGCCGCTGATCTTCGTGGAGATCGCGCTGACCCGTGATCTGCCGACCGCGATCGCCCCGCTCCTCGGGGCGGGACGGCCGATCGCCGACATTCGCGAGGCCCACACCGCCGTCTTCTACTCGATCAGCGACTGCCAGCCCGGGCTGCGCGGGATCTCGTTTGGCAACTTCCTCATCAAGCAGGTGGTTCGCGAGTTGACGGCCGAGCTGCCGGGGCTCCGAACCTTCGCAACGCTGTCGCCGGTGCCGAGCCTGGCACGGGCGGTTGCGGATCGGGACAACGTTGACGGTTTCACCGATGAGCGGCTGCGCGCGCTCACCGCGGGCAACCATGAGGAGCTCCGCCGTCTCGCTGCGTCGAGCGACGAGCTCGAGGCGCTGCATCTGCTGCTTCGGGCTCCCAGCCCGCACGCACCGGTGGTCGCGCGCATCGCCGGGCGCCTCGCACTCGCCGACCTGCTCCATGTCAAGGTCCGCGGCCGCATCGCCGACAGCGTCGGCCACTTCCACCTCGCCAATGGCGCCAGGCTGAAGCGCATCAACCCCGACGGAGACCTGTCACCCCGGGGACAGCAATCGCACGGCGTGATGGTCAACTACGTCTACGACCCGCAGCGGCTTGAGGTGAACCACGAGCGTTACGTTCGCTCCGGTCAGGTGGCCACCGATGCGTCGTTGAGCGGTGAGATCAAGGCAATCGACGCGGCGTGGGCGAACATTCCTCGGCGCGCCCGGCGGTCGGGTTAGCTGCGTACCACACACAGCGGGTTGGCCGCACAGGTCATTTCAACTCCTGAAGCTGACCGTATGTCAGCCCTTGCACGCCTATGGCGCGGTAACGACCGCACACGCCGGGGCCAAATGCGGCAAGCGCGTTCGCCGACAGCACCAACCAACGTGAGTGATGGTCATCGAGATACTGACACTCGATTTGCACAACGCTCTGGTCGCTCGCCGGTGAAAGGGCGTAAGGGAACAGAATCGCATCGCTCGGTACGTGCATCGCGAGCGCCACATAGTTGAAGCTTTCACCAAGATATGTCAGCGCTCCTGGACTGCCGGCTGTGTAAGATCGCGCCCGCTCGACAGCTGACGCGATCTGGGGAAGATCGTATGTCGTATAGCCACCTCCGGCCGGTGGGTGGAGCAGTTCAGTGGTGGCAAGCACCGGATCGGGCGTGAGCAATGCCGAGGCGAAGCAGAGGCAGACAGAGAGACCGACAGGAAGCAGGGTCACCTTACCCGACAGCCCGTCCCATATCGTCGGGACGCCCTGCGCCCGATCAGACCTCTCCAATCGTTCGCTGCGCATCACGATGGATGCGAGGCATGCCACGCACACTCCGCAGGGAAGCAGCATTGATTGCAGCTGTGCAGCGGCGTAGCCGCGACTGATGTAGTAGACCAAGCCGACAACGGACCACGTCCCGACGAATGCCAGAGTGATCGCCGCCCGGTCGAGGGCCCCGTCACCGGACGTGCGCTCGGGCCGTGCGGCAATCAGGGCCCATCCTGCGGCGGTTGCACTGATGATGATGGGGACGACCACAAGGACCGGACCGGGCACCTGTATCGGCGCTGACCCGAATCCCGACCCGGCGAGTTTGGCGAACGCTCCGACGAAGCTCAGGTTCAGCGGCGATCCGATGGCCAAAAGAAAGAGCGGGTAGAGCGCCAGGCCGACGGCCAGGCCGGTCAGCCAGAATCCGCGCGCTCGCCATCGGATCGGCGGCCTTGGGACAACAAGCACCATGAGACCGTAGGTCACCATTGCCGCCGCTCCGAAGTCCTGCGAGTTCCACGCGATGAGGCCGCAGACCGCGCCAACCGCCACGAGTCGCCGCGCGCGGAGGGTGCCGTGGTACATGAGGATGAGGTCGTGGAGTCCGATCGCAGCGATGAGGAACCCCGAAAACAGTCGAATGGCAAGCTCCTGAAACAGGCTGGCAATCGAACTGATATCGCCGGTGGCGTGCGAAGTGACATAGGTGATTGGGACCACCAGTGCCAGTGCAAGCACCCATCCTCTCTCTGGGAGCACTCGCTTCACCACCCACACGGCGAGAGCGACTGTGACGAAGCCGAGCACGGTCAGCATGATGGCGATCGCGCCCACGAGTGCCAACGGCGAGAGCACACCCTTGAGCGGCTCGATCAACCAACCGTACAGCGAGGTGTATTGGGGGATGAAGGACGAGTCGGGTATCTTCCCGACGGAAGGGCCAAGGATGTCGTTGATCTCATTGAGGTTGTTGTTGACCGCTGGCATGTAGTCGAGAGTGCGGATCGCACCGAGAACGTCAAATGCACAAATGGCGACCACAAGCGTGCTGAGGGCGACACGGAGCGGTGCCGCGAGACGGCGCGGCGGCCACACGGCTCGGAACAGGAGAAGCAAAGCCAACGCCGCCAGCGCCACATCGAAGCCGAAGCCTTCCCAGTACCCAAAGTTGAGCAGCTGGGGGCGTTCGATCGTCCAGATCCCCCAGAGGAGACCAAGGGATGACACGACTGCGAGGGCCGCGTCGAGGCGGATCGGGCGGCCATATCGCACGAACAGAACTGTTGTCGCGGCCGCAAGGATGAGGATGGCAACGTAGACAGGTTTGTTGGCGCTCCCGGTCTGATTGTTGTTCGCGACGAACGTGGCGACAATCAGAGCGAGCAGGGTGATGGTGGCGACTCTCGGAATCAGCGCGGTGAGCGTGCGATGTTCAATCGTCGCCCGATCCTGCGTGCAATCTGGCTGATCCCCGCCGCTGCGCGGATGGTTCGTTATTACGCTTATCCCTCCGCGACGACTGGCCCAGCCGGATGTAAACGTGGAGCCGAATGCCTTGGCGCCCGAGTTTGCCTGTCCAATTCATCATGGTTGCACGCCGGGAACGTTTATCGAGGCGGCCGCTTCCAGACCCCCGGGCCAGGCCAGACTGGGCGGGGTGTATAAGAGCCGGAGAGTGATCCCACCGCAGCCCGAAGGTGCCACGCAGAAAAGCGACATGGGGGCTCGTCTCCCCGGCACCATGCCGGACTCGGACGCCCATCCGGGGAAGCGACCCGTCGACAGAGCCGGTACAGCGATCATCGTGGTTGCCGCGGCGCTGGCCGCGGGCATCACGCTCTATCAGCTGAGCCGGCCCGGATTACTTTTCGGGATCACTCCCGACATCTCCGTGTGGATCGGGGCGTCAATCAGGCTGGTCCATGGTGCGATCCCGTATCGGGACTTCGACCTCATCCAGCCGCCCGGATTCACGCTCCTGGCAACCCCGTTCGCAGCGCTCTCCGAATGGATCGGCACTCGCGATGCGCTCGCGGTGTTGCGTCTCGGCACACCGCTGCTCTCGGCAGGGAGCGTGATCCTCGTCGGAACGGTGATCCGTCACCGGGGCCGCAGCGCGTTGATCGTCGCGTGCGGTGTCATGGCCTTCTTTCCCGCTGAGGTGTACGCGCTGCGCAGTGGTTTGCTGGAGTCCGTCGTCGATTTCTTCTGTCTGGCGGGGCTCGCGCTCATCTTCGACGGCGACGGGTTCACCTCGTCGCGCCGCCGTCTGCTGTTTGGTGGCGTCGCCTTCGGCATTGCCGGATTGGTGAAATCGCCGGCGATCGTCCCGGTGCTCGTCGTCTTCGTGCTGTGCTTGCCAGAGATCCGGCGTCGCCTCGTCCCGTTCCTCGTCGGTGTCGCCGCGGGCTTCGGCGTTCCAACGTTGCCGTTCTTCCTGCTCGCGCCTGGCTCGTTCATCCGCGACGTCCTGAGCCCGTTGAGCTATATACCGGTGGCAAGTCGAGTTTCAATCTCGGCGCGGCTCGGTGAGCTCACCGGTGTCTTCGCGTTTGGCGGCAGCGCTCTGGTGGCGATTGCCGGCACCGTCGTGCTCATCGCAATCGTGATCGCGGCCTTCGCGTTGCCTCCGCGCAGGAAGCCATCGCCACTTGAGTGGTTCGCGATCAGCGCGACAGCGCTTGCGGCACTCGCACAGCTCGGGCCCGCTTACTACTTCCCACAGTACGCGGCGTTCATGGCCCCCTTCCTCGCCCTGCTGCTGGGGATCTCACTCGCCCGCCTCGTTGCGGAGAGGTCGCCCCGTGTGGCGCTGGCGATCGCCACAACCGGGGTGAGCGTCCTGTGCATCAGTCAGCTGGTCGCAATCCCCGGTGTCGCCGCGCCCGACATCGCTGCGGTGGTCGACGGCGTGATCCCTCCGGGAGCCTGCGTGCTTTCGGACGCACCCTCAAAGCTGGTGACCACCAATCGATTCGTCGCGGCCCCGTCCGGATGCAACACGATGATCGATCCCCAGGGCGCAACCCTCTCGTATGGATATGGGTCGGCGGGCGCAGAGCACCTCTGGACCAACGAGGTTGAACGTTCCGATTACATGGTGACCAGCACGCGTTTCGCGATATGGGACATCCCGCCAGACGCTGCGCTCCGCGCTTATGTCAGCGCGAATTTCCAGCTTGTCCGCGACGGTGGCCTCCTGTTCTACGTGCGCAACGGCTTTCCGCACGGCGACGGCGCGGGCGCGGCGCCGGGATCGCGATAGGATGGACAGGACGGGTCACGACGCCGCGCGGTGATCTAGCCGGCAGCAACAGCGCTGACCACGGTCGGGTCGGTTCGCACTGCGAAGTTGACGGAGTTGGCGACGTAGCACAGGTCGTGCGCCCTCTCGTGCAGTGCGATGGCCCGATCCATCTTCTCGGGCGTCGCGATCATGACCTGGGGGTGCAGTGACACCTCGTCGAAATGCCCCCCGCCGTCCGGCGTCTCCACGAGCGTCCCGGTCGGATGATCCACGTACTCGGTCACGACGATGCTCTCCTTGGCGCAGAGGACGAGATACCAGAGCATGTGGCACTGCGACAGCGCCGCCACCAGCAGCTCCTCGGGGTTCCAGCGATCGGTTGCGCCGCGGAATGCGGGATCCGCGCTCCCTGCGATGGTCGGCTTGCCGTCGATGGTGACGTCATGCGACCGCTCGAACGCCTGGTATCCGCTCGTCCCGGTACCGGTGTTGCCGGTCCAGATCACGGTCAGCGCATAGGTATGGGTCTTGGGCATCTCAGCAGTCCTCCTCCCCTATTGTCGTCTCGGCGCACCATGCGCCGGCCCTACTCGTCGGAATCGACGAAATAGGTCTCGCAGGCGAGTTCCAGCAGCTCGCTGTTCAACTCGACCGGCTTGCCGAGGTACAGCGCAGCGTGGATCACATGGTTGAGCAGGTCGCGAGGATGCGTACCGTGCAGCGGCCGTCCCTTCGCAAAATAATGCTTCTCGAGCAGGCGGTCGACGAGCCCCTCGTCCATGCGCAGGTTGTTGTCGACGCAGTTCCGCCGCCAGATCTCCTTGTACTCGTCGACGGTCGGATCCGGGACGTGCACTTTGAACCGCACCCGGCGCAGGAACGCCTCGTCCATCAGGTTCTGCGGCCGCAGGTTGGTCGAGAGCATCACCATGCAGGTGAAGGGCACCGGGATGCTCGACCCGGCCCGGGGGATGTTGAGGTAGTCGACCTTCTTTTCCAGGGGCACGATGAGCCGATTGAGGAGGTCGCGCGGCGACATGTTCTGCTGGCGGCCGAAGTCGTCGATCAGGAAGAGGCCGCCGTTGGCCTTGAGCTGCATCGACGCCTCGTAGAAGCCGAGGGTGTGGTCGAAACCGAGCTCGAGCATCCGTGGGGTCAGCTCACCACCGACCTTGACCGCGGGGCGCTTGGCGAGCTGCCAGCGACGGTCGTGGGGCGGCAGCTCGCGGTCGATGGGCTCGTGGTGGATGGGGTCGTAGAAACGGATCACCTCGCCGTGGACGTAGAGCGCACGCGGGATGAACATCGGCGCGCCGAGAAGCGAGGCCGCCGCCTCGGCGATGGTCGTCTTGCCGTTGCCGGGAGGCCCGTAGAGAAAGACGGCCTGGCGCGCGCTCAGCGCCGGCCCGAGATGGTCGAGCACGACCTCCGACAGCACCAGGTGGCTGAAAGCATCGTGGAGGCGGGCGCGGTTGACCTGCCCGTCGACGTGGGACTGGCGCTCAGCCATCGCCGTGTAGTCGGCGATCGGCACCGGTGCCGGGCCGGCGTACTGGTTGATCTCGAGGAGCTCGCGGGCGCGCTGGCGGCCTGTGGTCGAGATCATATGCTGCATGCCCGCGTTGATCGGCTCGCCCGGATCGAGGGTCGCGGTGTGCACGCCGGTCGACGAGCAGTACCCCTCGTCGGCGAGGAATCGCGAGGTGGTGTCGATGAACGAGAAGGGCAGGCAGAGGTGGTTGGCGATGTCGCGACCGAGCATGCTGCCGTTGAAATACAGCACCTTGAGGACGAGGTCGCAGACAAAGCTGAATGGGAGCCCGGTCTCCTCTGCGGTCCTCGGAGCCGGAGGCAGCGCGATCGGACTGGAGACGGGCGCGGTTACAGGCGCAATCACTGCCATCGGCGTCCGATTGTGTCATGGGCCGGTTTGCCCTTCCGGTACGCGTGATGGATTGTCATACGACCGTTCCAGGGATCCTGCTGGTACGGTTGGAGGCGATGGCGGTACCGTTGGACGAAGGCGCCCCTGGCAGGCGCCGGGTGGGCCCCTTCTGGATCGAGGAGGGCGCGAGCGCGCTTCTCGCCGGCGCGGCCATCATCGCCCTCTTCGCCGCCCTGTTTCTCCTGGCCGTCGCGATGCGTCCCGCGTAACCCGGCCAGCACCGTGACGTTTCATCCGGGAACTCGACAGCACTGCCGGCGCGCCGCCGCGTCGCGGAGTCAGGAGACGATCTCGCACATGCATTCGACGGTTCCGGCGTGAGCCTCGACCAGAGCCCGGAAGCCCGGCGCCGCCGGGCGGGCCTGCCGAACGGCTCCCGCACCCCGATGCGCGCCTCCGGCTCGAACAACCCCGGCATCGGCGCTGCCGAGGCCGCCGCTCGTGCCGAGCTGCGCCGCCGGCGGGCCAGCGCCTACCGCCACCTGCGCACCCCTCGCAAGCGGGGACGCGTCCTTCGAATCGTCCTCATCGCGATCACGGTCTTCGCGGCGATCGGCGCGGGCACGGTTGGCGCGGTGTTCGCCGGCTACAACGCCTACAAGGGCCAATTGCCCGACGCGGCGACCATCACCAACATGGAGCCGCAGATCGACACCAACGTCTACGACAACGCGGGCGGCCTGATCCACGTCTTCCACAACGAGGGTTACCGCCACATCCACGAGGACCTGACCCAGATCTCGCCGTACTTCAAGGACGCGATCGTCGCCATCGAGGATCACAACTTCTATACCGAGGGCTCATGGGACCTCGCTCGCCTGGTCGAGTCGGGCGTCGCCGACGTGACCCATCACGGAGCCTCGCTCCAGGGTGGTTCGACGATCACCGAGCAGCTCGCCAAGATCAGCCTCTACGGGGGCGCCGATCCACCCCAGAGCATCGACTACAAGATCAAGGAGATCGTCCTCGGCAACGAGATCGCGCTCAACTTCACCAAGAACGAGATCCTCGACATGTACGTCAACCGGATCTTCTACGGCAACTTCGCGGTCGGCATCGGGAGCGCGGCCGAGATGTATTTCCTCAAGCCCGCAAACCAGCTCGACCTCGCCCAGGCATCGATGCTCGCCGGTCTGCCCCAGTCACCGACCGCGTACAACCCCCTGCTCCGGGACCCCGGGGAGGCAATCAACCCGCGCGCCAAGTCTCGCCAGAAGGCGGTCCTGCAGGCCATGCAGGCCAGCGGCTATATCACGCAGGCACAGGGCGTCGCCGCCTACAACGAGAAGCTCACCGTCCATTCATGGACTGAATCCGAGCCCAGCTACGATCCCGACTTCATCTCGTATCTCGAGACTTACCTCAACCAGAATTTCCCGCAGTACACGAGCCCGGGTGGCTACGAGATCCACACGACGATCGACCAGGCGAAGCAGAACCTCGCCGACACCACGGTGCACAATCTGGTCGCCAAGGAACGAGTCGCCGAGAACATGGGCGACGGTGCCCTGGTCAGCCTCGATCCCCAGAACGGTGAGGTCCTGGCCATGGTGGGGAGCTGGAACTACGCCGACCCGCATTTCGGCCAGGTTAACGAGGCGGCCGCGGTCCAGCTGAACATGGGGTCGACGACGAAGCTGTTCACCTATACGACGGCGATCGCGTCCACCAAGTTCACGATGACGACGCCGATATTGGACAGCTCGTACAAGTTCCCGATCCCAGGCGCTCCCCCGTACTCACCGTTTGACGACGACCGCCGAACCCATGGCGTCTGCGAGCTCAAGCTCTGCCTGGGGAACTCGTTCAATATCCCGGCTGTCAAGACTGAGTACGCGACCGGGACGCAATACATCGCCAACACCGAGCTGGCCATGGGCGTCACGTCGCTCAACCAGAACTGCCACTTCAACGGGCAGACGTACGTGAACTGGCCGACTCCCACCCAATGGGCTGCGACGCTCGGATCGCTCACCTGCGGCATCACCCTGCTCGACCTCGCCGACGGGGCGGCCACGCTGGGCGATCTCGGCGTCCAGCACAACCCGATGCCGGTGACCAGGATCACGTCCCAGCAGACCGGACAGACGGTGTTCACCTACGACCCGGCGGCCGCGGGACACCAGGTGATCCCCGCCAACGTGGCGTACATCATGGATGAGATCACCAGCAACGACAACAACCGGATCCGGGAGTTCGGACGCAACGGCTACCTGACTCTCGGTTCGCGCCGGGTGAGCGCCAAGACCGGAACTGCCGACTTCTTCATGGACAACCTCACCGTCGGCTGGACCCCCAACCTGCTCACCGCCGTCTGGGTCGGGAACGGGCAACGCAGCTGCCTCCAGAACAAGGATCGCACTTATATGGCGGCCCAGATAAGACGCGGCAACGTCATCCAGCCTGGCGAGGTGGACAACACCTATCCGTTCAGCCCGCATGACCTGGCGCACTACGGCCTCAAGCCCGCAGACCCCAACTATCCGGACTGCGGCCACCTCGACGGCATCGTCTCCGGATACAGCGGCGCGGCCCCGATCTGGCACGCGTACATGTCCGCAGCGCTCAAGGGCGCACCCGACACCTGGTACAAGCAGCCCGCCGACGTCGTCTCGGTGGGCGGTGGCGGTGACGACGCCAACTTCTACCTCCCGGGCACCCAGCCCGGCGCCAGCACCAACTGCACCTACTACGGCCAGACACCGCTCCCGACCCAGACCTGCACCTACGCCGGACCATCCGCGGCCCCGCCGCCGCCGCCAGCCAACCCCAGCCCCAGCCCATCCCCCAACCCGTCGCCTGTTGCCGGCCCGACGCCCACTCCCCACCCGACGCCACCGGCGCATTAGCGCACTAACGGGTTCTGCGCAGGCGGGCCAGCTCCCAGACTGCGTCGACGTCCTCGAGGATGGGGAGCTCGGGGTCAGCCTCGATCGGAGCATCGAGCTCTTCGCCGCCGGTCATCGGCGCGAACGATGCGTGCACATGGCAGACGACAACGTTCTGCCGGGCCGGGCGGCCCTCCACCTCGTCGAGGCCGAGCAGCGACCACCAGTAGTCGATGGTCACGTCGGAGCCCGCTGACAGCACAGCCGAGTGCGAGAGCAGGGGCAGCTCGAGGTTTGCCGGCTCGCCGCCGCCGAAAGACCGGAGCAGGCGGGTGAAGGCGTCGCCGTCGATCTCCGCGTCGATGATGATCCGGCCTGAGCCATCCGGCGTCTCAAGGGCGATGACGGCGTCGTCCACCTCGACGCCGTCGAGCCGTTCGCCAAACCCGCCGAGGTCGAAGAGATCCGGGGTCACGCGCAGGTCGCCGAAACCGGCGCCGGCGATCGAGTACCGGCTGGTGCCCTCGGAGAGCGCGACCTGGATCACGAGCGTCTCGGCGCTGGTCGCGCCCGTGGTGAGCGTCGCCCGCTTGACCACACGGTCGCGCACGGCGAGGTCGGCGTCGAAGGTGCGTTGCTCGATCCGGGTCGGCTCCGTGCCTGGAACCGCCGGCTCAACGACCATCGACGTCCGCTCCTCGAAGTGGATGCCGACCTGCAGGCCCAGCGTCGTGTCGAGGCGGTCGAGCAGGCAGCGGTACAGGGCACCGAGGGTTATTTTCGGCTGGATCGTCGCAGCGCTCCGCACCGGTGGCACCGCGTGACCATAGCCCAAAGGCGCTGCAGCCACGGGGGCGTCGCAGCGCGCGATCGGTAGACTGAACCGAGTGACGGACGCGGCTCCACCCAACTACGCCGCGCCGCCGCCGGGGCCGCATCCGGTCGCGCTCGCGATCGCCCACGACCTCGTGACCCGGTACCGGCTCAGGCTCGCCGACCAGCGGGACGGACGCCTCGGCGAGCTCCTCGGCCATTACGTGCTCGCCGCGGCGATGTGGAATGGTCCGCGCGCGGCACTGGTCGCCTTTTACGAGCCGCCGGCCGATCCAGCCCTGGCCGGGTCCGATCTCGCGGCGCGCTGCGACGCGGCGCGCCGCTGGGGATTCGACCGCCTCCGCTCCCAGGGCGCGCAGGTGTGCGACATCCTGCTGATCGCGCTCGGGCCGCTGGCCGGCACGCTGTCGGCCGCGACCACGCCGGGTGACCCGGTTCGCCTCGGTGTGGCCTGGGTCGACCCCGTCAACGCCCGCGCCGGCGCGGTGCTGCCCATCCCGCCGGGCCTGCCCTCGATCGGCGAGCTGCGCGCCCGGGTGCGCGCGGTCCACGACGGGGCGCAGGTGCCGACGCTCGCCGCCGTGGACCTCGCCGAGCGCCAGGCGGTGGCAGGTGGTTACGTGGCGCCGGTGCGCCGCGCGATGGTAGCGCAGCCGTACATGACCTACGGGCTGATCGCGGTGTTCGTGCTGATCTGGATCCTCGAGTACGCGACGATGTCGCTGCATCCAACCAACAGCGGACCCGACATCTGCTCGTGGGGCGCCCTCCCGAATGCACTGCTGTACCCGTCCATCGGTCAGAGCCCGGCGTGCGACGTGACCTGGTGGCGCTTCGTGAGCAGTGCCTTCCTGCACGACCCCTCCAGCGTGTATCACGTGCTCTTCAACAGCATCGCGATGCTGTTCATCGGCAGGCTGGTCGAGCAGCTCTACGGACGGCTCGTGCTGCTCGGTGTGTTCCTGATCACCGCCATCGCCGGCGGCGTGCTCTGGTGGGCGGTCAGCACCGTGGGGCCGACGCTCCCGGGGATCCTGCCCAACACCATCTCCCTTGGCGCATCAGGCGGAATCGCCGGCCTGATCGGACTCCTGCTCATGCTCGGCAGGGTGCAGGGCAAGAACGTGCCGGTCGGGATCACCCACACGGTGCGCAACTACGCGGTTACGGTGATCGTCCTCAATGTCGTGCTGACCTTCGTGTTCGGGCCGTCGCTGGACATCAACAACTACGCGCATGTCGGCGGCCTCATCGCGGGAGCAGCGCTCGGGTTGCTCGTGCCACCGATCATGTCGATCGGCGGTCGCGATCACGCAATCGTGGAGAAGGTGGTGCTCTGGGGAGCGATCGCGTTCAGCGCCGTGTCGCTGCTCTTTGCCCTGCTCAACCTTACGACCGCGATCCTGCACCCGCCGTCGTTCGCCGGGTAGCCATCGCTGAGACCGCTCAGGTCAGACGGCGCGCTCGCCCGCCGGGTCGCCCCAGAGACCCTCGAGGTCGTAGAAGGTGCGCTCACCGGGGAGGAAGACGTGTGCGATCACGGCATCGAAGTCCGCGCACGCCCAGGACGCGTCCTTGAGGCCGGCGACCGCAAGCGGGCGCACCCCCTGCGCCTTGCAGGCGTCGGTGATACTGTCAGTGATGGCACGAACCTGACGGTCGGTGTCGCCCTCGCAGATAACGAAATAATCGGCGATGGTCGTCTTGCCGCGGATGTCGAGCACCACCACGTCACGCGCCTTCTTGTCGGCTGCTGCGGCGGCGATGATGCCGGCCAGGTCCGTGGAGGTCATCCGATTCGCATTATGCATCGTCTCGATTCTGGTGGTACATCCCTTTCCCTGCGATGAGGGCGGCCACGACCTCCGGGACCAGACCCTCGATCGACTCCCCTCGCAGGCAGCGCGAACGGACCTCGGTTGCGCTGACATCGGGCGAATGGACGGTGAGCAGGGTGGTTCGGGCGGGAGCGTAGCCGAGGCGCTCCGCCTCAGCGGCGAGGAGCGGCTCGGCACCGCTCCGATTGACGATCACGAAGTGCTCGGTGCGCAGCAGGTCGGCAGACCGATGCCACGCGCTGATGGTTCGAGCAGCGTCAGCACCGACCAGGACCGCGAGATGGACGTCGGGATGCGCGGTCCGGAGCGCATCCATGACCTCCGCCGTGTAGGAGATGCCACCGCGACGTGTCGCGATGTCGAGCACCCGGAACCCCGGCTGAGCCGACGCGGCGCACGCCGCCTCGAGGAGTTCGAGGCGGTCCTGCGGGGTCGCGTGCGGCGGGTCTCGCAACGGGGCGAGTGCTGCGGGAACGAACCACACCTCCTCGACGCCGGTGCCCTCGCGAGCCTGGCGCGCGATGGCGAGGTGTCCGTTGTGCACCGGGTCGAACGTGCCCCCGAAGACGATCGCCGAGGTCACGCGAGCCCGTCCTCGGTATAGGTGAACTCGGCCTCGCCGATCAAGACCGTGTCACCCTCGCGGCACCCCGCGGCGGCGAGGGCGGCGTCGACGCCCGCGGCACGCAGCTTGCGCTGCAGGCGAGCGACCGCCTCGTCGTTCTCGAGGTCGATTCGACCCACCATCCGCTCCACGAGCTCGCCGACCACCCTGAACCCGCCGTCCTCTCGGACCACATCGGTGGTGACCACGCGCCGCGGCCGGGGGCGGTACATGCGGTGCAACCCCGGCGGCGCCGGCCCGGGCGCATCGCGAATCACCCGACCCGCCAGCTCGGCGGCGGCGAGGAGCAATTCCCCGCACCCGTCACCCCGCTGCGCGGAGATCCGGAACGACCCGGGGAACTTGGCCTCGAGCTCGTGAGCCGCGGTCGCGCCTTTGGGAATATCGATCTTGTTGAACGCGATCACCGACGGACGTCCCGCGAGCTCGGGGCTGTACGCCTCGAGCTCGGCGCCAACGGTCGCGAGCGCGGCGCTCGCGGCATCGACACCCGCGGAAGCGTCGACGACGTGGACCAGCGTGCGCGTTCGTTCGAGGTGGCGGAGGAACTCCAGCCCAAGGCCCGCGCCATGACTGGCACCCTCGATGAGCCCGGGGACATCGGCCAGGACGAGGGTGTGCCCACCCTCGAGCTCGGCGACGCCGAGATTTGGATGCAGCGTCGTGAACGGGTACGCGGCGATCTTGGGTTGCGCGCCGGTCAGCGCCGCCAGGAGTGTCGACTTGCCGCCATTCGGCAGTCCGACGAGACCGATATCGGCGATGAGACGCAATTCGAGGTGGATGCGGCGTTTCTCCCCCGGGTCGCCGAGCTCGCCGGCGCGCGGCGCCTGCCGGGTGGCGGTGGCGAACCGGGTGTTGCCCCGACCCCCACGTCCGCCGCGGGCGGCGAGCGCGACCGCGCCGGGTCGGTCGAGGTCGGCGAGCACGACATCGCCCTGGCGCACGATCGTCCCCACCGGCACATGCAGGGTCAGATCGGTGCCGTGATGACCGGAGCGCTTGCCTCCGCCTCCGGCGCGCCCATCCTCGGCATGGAACGAACGCCGCTCGCGAAAGCCGGAGAGGGTGGTGTCCGTCGAATCTGCGATGACAAGCACGTCACCACCGCGCCCTCCATCGCCTCCGTCCGGACCGCCGTCGGGGACGTACTTCTCGCGGCGAAAGCTGACAGCTCCCCGCCCGCCTGATCCCGCCGCCACATCGATGTCGACCTCGTCGATGAAGGGCGACCCGCGAGTGGCCGTGGCTCAGCCGGTCGCTGCGACCGGCTCCTCGTCGGGCTCTTCGATCATCTCGCCGACCGAGAAGATCGGCATCGCGCGCACGTTGGCGCGAGTCCTGTCGTGGCCGGTGTGATCGTAGGCAACCGTGCCCGTGCGCAGGGCGAAGAGCGTGTGATCGCGACCGACCCCGACGTGCTCTCCGGCGAGGATCTTGGTGCCGCGCTGACGAACCAGGATGGTGCCGGCGAGCACGACCTCGCCGGTGTGGCGCTTCACGCCGAGGCGCTTGGCCTTGGAATCGCGTCCGTTGCGGGAGCTCCCGCCACCTTTCTTATGCGCCATCGGATGGTTCCTTCTTGGGTTTGGGTGTCCTGGTTCGCTTCGGAGCAGGCGGCTTCTCGGCCGCAGCCTCGTGGGCTGGCTCGGCTTCCACCGCCTCCTCGACGGCTTCCCCGGCGGCCGCTATCTCAACCGCTGCCGCCTCGGCTTCGACGGCGATCGCCGCCGCCTCGGTCGCGACCGCCTCGGCCTCTGCTTCGATCGGATCGGCCTTGGCAGCGGCTTTCGGTGCCGCCGCGCGCTTGGGAGCTGCCGCTTTCGTCTTGGGCTTGGCCTCCGCCTTGCCGCGCCCGACCTCTTCGATGAGCAGCTCGGTGAGCTGGCTGCGGTACCCGAGGGTGCGCCGGTGGCGCTTCTTCGGCTTGTAGGTGAAGACGCGGATCTTGCGCCCGCGCCGGTGCGCGATGACGGTCGCGGTGACCGAGGCCTCGACGGGCGAGCCCTTGGCCACGTCGGTCTCAGCGCCGTCACCGAGGAGCAGGACCGACTCGAGGGTCACGGTCGAACCGACCTCGACGGGAATGCGATCGACAAGGATCCGGTCGCCGGAAGCGACACGGTACTGGTGACCGCCGTGTTGAAGGATTGCGTACATATGCCTCTCTCGCCGGGAGCGGGTTCACTCCACTGAGGAACGCCGGCTGATACCGGGCGCGATACGCGAGGTTACCACGTGAGCGAGCTGAGAGGCCTTTGCGAACGCGATGAAATCAGGAGCTGAAGACGTTGAGCGGCGCCGCGTTGACGATGGCCACGTGGTCGCGCGAGGCGTCGGTGACCGAGACCTGGACGGGGAACACACCTTTACCGGGGTTGGGGATGCACTGCGCGATGAACTCGATGGTGAGCGTGCCGGGCCCGAGCGTTGTCTGCGGTGGTAACTCGAAGCCCCCGTAGAAGACCACGTAGGAGCCCTTGACCGGCGCGATCAGCGATTCCACTGAGGAGTTCCCGCCGAAGGGCATGATCGTCGTTTGGTATTGGAGCACCGGCGGAAGCGTGATCAGCACGTCGACAGTGGGCGCGATCCCCGTCCCCTTGTTGGTCACCGTGACCCGATACGTGACCTGACCCTGGGGATGCACCGACGTCGGTCCGACCGATGCGGTGATTCCCAGACGCGGCGCTTCGTTGACCGCAACCTGAATGGGACGGCTCTGCACCTTGTCGGTGAGGCTGTCGTCGATCACCTCGGCGGCGAGCGAGTACGTGTTCGGCCGGGCAACGACGTTGACCGCGAAGTTGATCGTCACAAACGCGTATGCCGCCGTACCGTTCGGCGATGTCGGCGAGGAGAGCGACCAGACACCCCATTGCGGGTTCGCGCCGCCAACCTGCGCATCCTCGGGGGTGGTGCGCGCGGCACTGCCGCTGTTGATGAAGTTGGTGGCGGCGTACTGGAAGCCGGCCGGCATGACCGCGTGAATCACCACTCCCGACGCGTTGCCCGGACCCAGGTTTTGCACCGTGATCTCGAAATCCGCATCGGTGGTCCCGGGCGTGTATGACGTCCCGAAGCTGGAGCTGAGGGTCACCGAGAGCTGCGCCGCCTCGGTGCTGCACGACGTGAGGAGCAGCGCGAGAGGCGCCAGGACCGAGACGGCAAGGATGCCTGTCAGGTGCGACGCCAGTGCCCGCACCCGTCCGCTCCGCGAAACGGTCAGACCCTGGAGACGGTGCGAAGCGGCGCGAGCGGACGCCGCTGCCGCGTCGCGGTCAGCATGATGTCGGTCGTCCGCGGGAGCGGATCCGGATAGCCGATCTCGCCGAGCAGACGAAGCGCAAGGCCGACGTCGAGGCCGATGACGGTGTCGATCCGTCCGGCCACCGCTTCGACGAAGTCCGAACCGCCGCCCTGGATCGCGTAGGCGCCGGCGCGATCGAGCGGCTCGCCGGAGGCGACGTACATGTCGAGGGCGTCATCCGTGAAGTCGCAGAACTTGACCGCGGATCGGCTCACACCGAGTGCCTCGTGGTCGCTCTCGGTGCACATCGCGCACACGCCGGTGAGCACCGTGTGACGCTTGCCACGCAGATCGTTGAGCATCTCGCGCGCCATCTCCGGAGTGCGCGGCTTGCCGAGCGGGCCGCGAGGACCCACCACGATCGTGTCGGCGCTGAGCACGTAGGTGCCGGCGGGAACGAGCTTGCTCACCGCAACGGCCTTCTGCCGGGCGACCAGTTGCACCGCGAGCTCCGCGCTGACACCGGCCGGAAGGGCGACGTCCTCGGGGGGCTCCATGATCCGGAAGCGGATCCCCGCCCGGGTCAGCAGCTCGCGCCGGCGAGGCGACCGCGACGCGAGGACGATTCCAATCACGTGGCGTTCACGTGAGCAACGGCCGCATCGAAATCTTGCGCCAACTCACGTTCCATGCTAGCACCGCGACGCGATGCCCAGTTGATGCAGTCGGCGTTCGCGCACAACGCTTTATGGGCGCGCGGCGATCACCGCGGTCACCGATGCCGCGATCGAGCACATGAAAGCGATGACCACCAGTGAGGGATGCTCGCGCCGGGTGGCGGCTCGTCCGAGCCTGAGGAGCACCGCATAGAGACCCGCTGCCGCAACCAGCCCGACCACCCAGAGGGGTGCCACCGGCCACCGCTGCGCCGGAGGGATGACGATGGCCAGCACCACCACGAGCGACGCCGCGACCACGATCGAGCGCGCTCCCAGCGACCCGATGGCTGCGTGGGGTTTGACCACGATGGGGAGAGCAACGAGCACGCCCGCGACGGTGAGGATGCGGGCGACCGAGCTGATGGCACCCGTCGCCCCGGAGATGTCGGTGGTCGAGAAGGAGGCCCCGACCAGCCCGAGCAGGACGATCGAGATCCCATCGAGAGCCACCAGGGCGCGCCGCGATTGTGACCAGGGGTCGGGAGCAATCAGCGACCCGGCGACGACGACGAGGAGGACTGCCGCCACCAGGTTCGGCGTCGCTCCTCCCGGAGGAGGAAGCGAAGCTGCCGGTGTCCCGGGCAGGGGCGCCATGGCCGCGCCCACGATCGCCGCGCCGATCGCGGCAAGGCCGCGGGCGTCGGGCGGGCCGCCGCGGGGCAACCCGGCTCCGCGCCAGGTGATCCAGGCAAGCGCCCCGAGGAAGAGCCCTCCGGGATACACGGCGAGTGCGACGATCTCGAGGAGCAGGCCGAGCGGGTCCACCTCGTCAGTGTCCGAACACGAACTCGGTGAGGGACTGCGGCGCGAGGCCGATGGCGATGCCCAGGGCGACCAGCAGCCAGGCAGCCAGATCAGACAGGCGCTCGGGCCATGCGGGCCTCTTCACCGGCCGGGGACGGGCCCGGCGCTCAGGCAGGGCGGGCGTCTTCACCGGCCGGGGCCGGGGCGCACATGCCAGGACCGCCGCGACGAAGATCGCGCCGATCGCGATCACCGCGACGATGGTTGAGCCGACATTGCCCGCGGCGAGCGCCTCGAGGAGGAGCAGGCGCCCCCAGAAGGCCGGCGACGGCGGGACGCCGCTGAGGAGTGCCCAGGCCACTCGCCGCGGCCAGACCAGCCCGGAATCCCGCGATCGAAGCAGGATGGGCGCGAGGGCGAGATGGGTCATCACGACGACCAGTGCGCCGGTCATTGCGGGCGACACCGAGGCTCCCTCGACGGCGGCGACGCAGAGCGCGATGTCCGCCATGAACACACGCCCATAGCGCATCGCCTCGGGACCGCGAACGGCCCATATCCCGCCCCAGACGGCACTGCCAAGTCCCACGACCAGGAGAACATGCTCGAAGACAGGAGTCCCCGTTCCGAGGACTCCGCCGGGAATCCGCTCGGCGATGATCAGGACCACCGGCACCAGCAGGATCATCCACGGCGCGATCTCCATGGGCCGGAGCGTCCGGATGAGCCCCGCCGCCCAGCCGCCGAGTGGATAGACCGCGAGCAGCGCTGCAACCCCGGCCGCGAGCAGGACCGCGACCACGACTGGGCGATCCCCCGTGGTGAACCCGGTCAGCGGCAGCAGCGGTGAAGCGGCGACGATCGCCGCGGTGCCGGTTCCGGCGACGCGGCCGGCGGCGAGGGTCACCCTCCCCGGGGATTGCGCGATCCAGCGCAGGACCAGCGTCGCGACCGCCGCGGTCAGGACGAGACCGGTGACCAGCGGGTTGCTGCTCGACATCGCGACGGTTGCGGCCGCGCCGACGACCCCGATGCTCCGCCCCATCGCCGGGTCGATCGAGGGTTGGAGGAGGATCACCAGGACCATCGACAGCGCGGCTGCGATCAGTACCCCCTGGCCGGCTCGGTCGACACCGGTGATCGCGCTGAGTCCGCCCAGCGGCACCGCGGCCGTGGATGACCTGGCTGCAAGAAAGGTCAACCCCGCTCCCACCAGGGGGACGATCGCGACCAGCCTCGCGGTTCGCCGGCGGAGGACTGCCGACGCGACGAGACCGAGCACCAGCCACCCTGCGGCGATCACCAGCGGGTTCACGCTTCAGCTTCGACAAGCGGACGGGTGCGTCGCGAGCTTCTGCCGTTGAGCCATCCCGCGAGGAAGGCCGCGAGTGGAGCGGCGATGCACGCCAGCACCGCGCCGCCGAAGGAATCGGTGCCGCTGCGCAGCAGCCAGGCGGTCCCGGTCGCGATGCCGACCATCGCCACACCGACCGCCAGGTCCTCAACGGTGCGCGCAACCAGGAGGCGCACGACGCCACACACCCAGGCATAGGCGATCGGGAACAGCAGTCCCTCGGAGACGGTGACCTGGCCGACCGGGACGTTGAAGCTCACCCAGGAGGCAACCGGGATCGCGACTGCCGCCCCGAAGGCGCGGGTGCTCCGTGGGCCGAACAGCCGATCCGGGGGAGCGAACGCCGGAATCATCGGGTCGAGCCCGGAGAGCCAGGGAAGGATGCGTCCACCCAGCCAGCCGGCCCAGGCGAGCAGCACCGCGGCGACGGCGCATCCGGCGAGCACCGCCACGCCGGGCGCGCCACCGAAGGTGGCGGCGCTCGGGGCCAGTCCCGCCGCGAGAAGGACGGCTGCGATCGCGACCGCGCGCCGGCCGTCCACCATGATCGCCACCACCGCGGCGATCACGCCCGCGATGGAGAGCAGCGGTGCGGAAACACCCATCAGCGAATCAGCTGGACCAGCAGGATCAGCGCGATGGCTCCCCCGAGGACCACCAGCAGTTGTGGCTGCAGCACCAACCAGTCGTCGGTCTGATGGAGGAATGCGTTGCCGCGAACGGCGAGGGGCCGGAGACTTCGGACGACCCTCAGTCCAACGGCGCGCGGCGCCGACATGGGCACAACGTCCGGAGGCGGCGGCGTCACCAGCGCCCAACCCATGAGCGTCGCGAATGACCACGCGCCCGCTGCGACGATGACGAACGCGACCAGGATGTAGCCGCCCGCCCAGTCGCCCGCGATGGCGCGGATCGCCGTCGCACCGATCGGCTCGGTCGGGCCGCCCGAGCTGAGCGATGCGAGCACCGAGGTGGCAAC
>PKWB01000201.1 GCA_003131685.1 Candidatus Dormiibacterota bacterium | reverse complement strand
CGGTCGCGGGAACGCGCTGCACGCGGTGCACGCCGGACTCGAATTTGAGCCGCGAGTAGGCGCCATGTCCATGGACCTCGAACACGATCTCCTTGAACCCGTGGCCGGCGGTCTCGTTCTGATCGAGCACCTCGATGCGCCAGCGCTTCTGCTCCGCATAGCGCGAGTACATGCGGAAGAGATCGCCCGCGAACAGTGCGGCCTCATCCCCGCCCGTTGCTGCACGAATCTCGACGACGACGTCGCGCTCGTCATTGGGATCCGCGGTCAGCAGGCGTGCGCGCAGTCCCTCGTACTCGGCCTCGGCGGCGGCGAGTTGCGACTGGTGCTCCTCCTCCGCCATCGCGACCATCTCCGGGTCGTTCTCCGCGCGCGCCATCTCCTCGGCTTCGCGGGCGGCCCCCTGGGCTTCGCGCCAGCGGCGCGCCGCCTCGACCACCTCACGCAGCTTCGCCTGCTCTCGGGAGAGCTGCTGGATGCGGTCGAGATCCTGGTACGCGTCGGGCGCACTGAGCAGCTCTCCCAGCTCGGTGTAGCGCGCCTCCAGCGCGGCAAGGCGCTGCTCGAACGCATTCATCTCGGTCATGGCAAGTCTCTCAACGCGTCCCGGACGCCTCGAAGACGACCGTGTCGCCGGACCGAGCAGCGTCGAGTGCGGCGATGGCGACCTCGATCTGCGCATCTTCTGGCCGCCGCGTGCTGAGCAATTGCGTGCCGAGCACGGGCGCAAGCGCGATCCGGCCCGGGAGCGTGTTCCGGATCCGGACGAGCGCGCGGATGATCTCGTACGACACCGCCGCCACAAACGGGACGAGCACGATCTGACAGACGAGGCGCACAGCAGTCGGCAGCAGCCCGAGCGGTGCGAAGACCCCGATGCTCACCAGCGCGACAACCACGAGAAAGCCGGTGCCGCAGCGCGGATGCAGCCGGCTGCGCGCGCGCACGTGCGCCACGTCGATCGCATCGCCGGACTCGAGCGCGTTGATGGCCATGTGCTCGGCGCCGTGATATTGAAAGAGGCGGCGGACATTGGGGATCAGGCTGATGAGCAGCAGATAGACGATCAGGACCCCCGCGCGGATCACGCCCTCGATGAGCACGGCGCCGATCGACTGCGACGAGCCGTGATGCAGCAGTCCACCGAGCAGCAGTGGCGCGCCGATGAAGAGCGCGAGCGCGAAGACGAGCGACGCGATCATCGCGCCGCGGAGCGCACCCTCACCGATCTCGGCATCCTGCCCGAGCTGCACGAGCGCCGACCACTGCAAGGCGCGCATGCCGAGGTGGATGGTCTCGTAGAGCCCGGCGACGCCGCGCAGAAACGGTCGCCGCCAAATACTCGCGGTGTACACCCGCGAGCGCAGCACGTCGGTGCAGACCGCGATCTCCCCGTTGGGCCGGCGCGCCGCAATCGCATAGCGATCCCTGCCGCGCATGAGCACACCCTCGATGACCGCCTGGCCGCCATAGAAGAAGGTCGAGGGGGGCGCGCTGACGGCATTGACCGCAACCGTGAGCAGGAGGTCACGGCAGCGCTGGGCTCTGGGCATGATCGGCATGCTAGTCGAGCGTGACCGAGACGGCTCGATCGGAACTTCCCAGTGCAGCACCCCCCGGCGCTGCGGGAGTCAGGCCTTTTTCGCCGCCTCCTGGCGTCGCCGGAAGCGCTCGACCTGGCCGCCGGTGTCGACGATGCGCTGCGTTCCGGTGAAGAACGGATGGCACACCGAGCACACTTCGGTCTTCAACTCCGTCAGCGTGGAGCCGGTGGTGAAGGTGTTGCCGCAGAGGCAATGCACTTCAGCGTCGACGTGGTAGACGGGATGGATCGCAGTTTTCATGGGGCGCCTTGGTTCACGCGGAAGGGATGAGTTGACGATACCACGCCCGCCTCGGGCTCAATCCAGGGCCATCGCGACCGGCCGGGTGAAGTTGCCGTGGGTCACGCCGGGCAGCCGCTCCACGAGGTGTTGATAGGCCGCCGCGAGGCCGATGCCGTCCTCAGGAAGCAGCCCGCGCACCGTCAGTACATCGACGAGCCAGTCGTGGTCGCAGTTGAGCGAGCGCCACTGGATCTGATGAGCGCCCATCTCCACCACCGCGGCGGCGGTTCGGTCGAGTTCCTCGCTCGAATCGGTAAGGCCCGGGAACGTGAGCAGGTTGAGGCACACCTGACCGCCGGAGCGGGACATCACCAGCCCGCACTCGAGGACGTCCTCGATGGAGTAACCGACCGGACGGTAATAGGCGCGGAACACCGAGTCGGTGAAGGAGATGGCGCTGATCCGGACGCTGTTGCAGCCGGCGTCGATGAGTCGCTGCAGCACCTGCGGCCGGCTCCCGTTGGTGTTGACGTGGATGGTCGCCCCGGGGTGGTCCTTGCGGATCAGGGCGACGGCGCGGGCAAGCACATCGTCACGGGTCAGCGGCTCACCTTCGCACCCCTGCCCGAAGGACACGATTCCCGCGTCGGAGCCGCCGAGGTGGAACGACGCCATGCCGGCAAGCTCGGCCTCGGTCGGCGCGAAGCGCATCCTCGGCTGGGGTGCCGGCGCCTGGCCGTCGGTCTGCAACGAGATGCAGCCAAGGCAGTCTGCGTTGCACGCGGGTGAGGCGGGCAGCGCTCCCTCGTATCGGCGCAGGAAGGTGTTCTGCGCCGTATAGCAGCGCAGGTCGGTGGCGCAGATCGCGAGGTGGTCGACCAGACGGTTGCCCGGCAGCGCGAGGCGGGCGCTCTCGATGGCGGCGTCGAGCCCACCTCCCGAATAGCGTCGCGGCTCCCACCATCCGAACGCGTCGGTGCTCAGGGCGGCAACCAGCAGCTCGTCGTGGTGCTCCACCACTGCCGCATATCCATACAGGGGTAGCCGCCTGCTCCCCGGCAGCGGGCGCGACGCGGGCAGCAGTGTCCGCAGATGACCAACCGGCAGCACCGCCGCGACCGGCAGCAGGTCCGCCTCCACGTCGACCGGGCGATCCTTCGAATCGAGCGCCAGCGCCCGCCGTCCCGGGAGGTGCATCAGTGTGGTGCCCTCGGGCAGCGGGATCATCTGAGAGGCGTCGAGCTTGACCAGCCGGCCGCCCGAGCGAGCCGCGGGACGGAATCCGCCGAGGACTTCGATCTCGCCGTCAGGACGAGCGACGATGGGGCGCACTCCCCGATTCTCCCCCAGCGCCGCTCAGGTCAACCCGCCGGAGTTCCTGTGGGCGGCCGTGGTGCCTTCAGGACGCGTTGAGCGCCTTTGCCGACGGGAGTCGC
The DNA here is from genome assembly GCA_003131685.1 of Candidatus Dormiibacterota bacterium. GTDB lineage: Bacteria > Chloroflexota > Dormibacteria > Aeolococcales > Aeolococcaceae > Palsa-851. The sequence continues at coordinate 1,645 of PKWB01000201.1, read as the reverse complement.
GCGCCCGCCATGGAGACGAGAAGCAAGACAACCGCCGCGCCTGCTCCGAACAAGGCGCATTGCCAAAGCGCAAATCGAGGCCCTGGAACGCACATCAAGAGCCGGAGGCAGGGCTCGTTCGACGTGTTGACCCAAAGGCTGGCTGTCCAAAGGCCTATGCCCATTCCCACGGGCACCGAGGCCACTCGATGGACGTTCATGAGGGTGCGCCTCATCAGTCGATTTTAGAGCCTCCCTTCCCGTCGATCACGCGGACCTGGGCGCCGGCTCGCGTCGGCAGCGAGCGTTGACCGGGTGGCCAGACGTTGCAACGCGGCGCCCCGTTTTCTTCAGCCGACCTTAAGGCAACGCGAATCGTGATGCGTAGTCTCTGCGCCAACGCCGCGCCCCGGCGGCCAGGGAAGACAGGAGACGAGGCATGAGAGGCCGCATCACCATCACCGCCGCGACGGTCGTGATCGCCATCGCAATGGGTTTGCTTGGACCGTCGGTGCGTGCCGCCGGCGGGCTCACCATATCGAGCTTCTCACCCGCCTCGGGGCCGGTCGGGACCGTGGTCACGATCAATGGCACCGGCTTTGTCGTCAAGGACATCGTCCGGTTCAACGGCACGACCGCCGTAGTGACGGGGGTGAATGCGGCGGCCACGGTGCTCACCACGTCGGTGCCCTACGCCGCGACCAGCGGGATCATCACGGTCACCGACCCGACCACCGGTCAGACCGTCGGCCTGCCCAACTCCCCATTCACCGTGACCAGAGGCATCTTCCCCAACCCGCGCAACGTCTGGGCGGGGGGAGGCCTGACGCTCTTCGGCTCGGCGCTCTCACCCGACCGCACCGATCCAATCGGGATCGGCACGCGCACCGTGGGACGGGTGACCACCGACGCCTTTGGGAACTTCAAGATCGGCGTGTCGGTGCCCTGGAGCCTGACGTCCGGTCAGTGGCAGATGTGGGTGCTGGATCCCGTCTACAGCAGGATCATCTCGATCATCTTCGTGCTGGGAGACTGGCCCGAGTACCGTCACGACACGTCGCTCTCCGGCTACGACACATTCGAGTCCTCCCTTTCGCCCACGTCCGTCTCCGGGCTCAAGCAACTGTGGTCCAAGTACACGGATCCGACTGCCGTCTGGACGATGGAGCCGTCCGTCGCCAACGGGCTCGTCTACGAAGGCTTCAACGAAAGCGGCAATGGCAACTTCTACGCCTTCACGACCGACGGCAAGACCATCAAGTGGTCCCTCGGGCTCTACGCTCAGCAGCTCGGCCCTGCGCCGGCTATCACCAACGGCGTCGTGTACCTCGTGACCGGTTCGGTGTTCGGGCCGGCGCTCTCCGCCATGAACGCCGCGACGGGCGCCCCCATTTGGAATCGATACATTGGCTATGCGAGCGGATCAGCGCTCTCCGCTCCGGTGGTCGTCGGCACCTCCGTGTACGTCGGCACGCGCGATGGCAACCTCCTGGCCCTCAAGACGTCGACCGGCGCGACTGAGTGGTCCTTCGCGACGGGAGCGGCCATCGATGCCTCCCCCGCGGTCGCGGGCGGCATCGTCTACGTGGCGTCGAAGAACGGGGATCTGTGGGCTGTCAACGCGACCACCGGCAAGAAGGTGTGGGTTGCCCTCGGTGCCGAGGGT
>PKWB01000149.1 GCA_003131685.1 Candidatus Dormiibacterota bacterium | reverse complement strand
TGTTCGACTGGAGCCACCAGGTGAACACCGCGGACCCCTCCTATTACCGCTGGACTCAATGGCTTTTCGTTCGCCTCTTCAACGCGGGGCTCGCCGAGTGGCGCGAGGGAGCGGTCAACTGGTGCCCGTCGTGCCTCACGGTGCTGGCCGACGAGCAGGTGGAGCAGGNNATGCAGCGCAACTGGATCGGACGCAGCGAGGGAGCGACCATCCTGTTCGACCTCGCCGGCTGCCGGCGCAAGGACGTCACCGTGTACACCACGCGTCCGGACACGCTTTTCGGTGCCACGTTCCTGGTGATCGGCGCAGACCATCCGGAGTTGGAGGACTTCGTGCCGCCGGAGCGCATGGGCGAGGTCAACGCCTGGCGGAACAAGTTCCCGCCAACGGCGGCCGAGCCGGACTTCTCCATCGGGATGGAGCTCGGGTCATACGCGATCCACCCGCTGACCGGAGCGCGCCTGCCGGTGTGGGCGGCCCCGTACGTGCTCGGCGGATACGGAACCGGCGCGATCATGGCGGTTCCGGGACACGACGCACGCGACTGGGCGTTCGCGCGAGCGCACTCGCTCCCGATCGTCGAGGTGATCAGCGGCGGCAACGTCGATGAGGCCTCGTACAGCGGCTCGGGCACGCTGGTCAACAGCGGTGAGTTCAACGGCCTCTCATCCGATGACGGCAGGCGGCGCATCGTCGAGCGTCTTAACGAGTTGCGTCGCGGTGAGCCGAGCGTGCAGTACAAGCTTCGCGACTGGCTCATCTCGCGGCAGCGTTACTGGGGCCCGCCGATCCCGATCATCCACTGCCCCAAGGACGGACCGGTCGCGGTGCCGGAGGAGGATCTCCCGGTGCTGCTGCCCGACGTCGAGGACTTCCGTCCGCGCGGCACCGGCCTGTCGCCGCTCGCGACGGTCGAGGAGTGGGTCAACGTCCCGTGCCCGAAGTGTGGCGAGCCGGCGCGTCGCGAGACCGACGTGAGCGACACATTCCTCGATTCCGCCTGGTACCACCTGCGCTATCCGTCGACCGACTTCGACGATGTGCCATTCGACAAGGAGCGGACCGACCAATGGCTCCCGGTCGACATGTACATCGGTGGCAATGAACACGCGGTTCGCCATCTCCTCTATGCGCGCTTTGTGATGCGCGCGCTCCATGAGATGGGTCTCGTGCCTGCTGCTGAGCCCTATACACGGTTCCGCGCCCACGGCATGATCATCATGGACGGGGCCAAGATGTCGAAGAGCCGTGGCAATGTCCTCAACCCCGACGAGTACATCGAGCGCTACGGGGCGGACACCGTGCGCCTCTTCATGATGTATCTCGGCCCCTACACGCTCGGCGGCGATTTCCGCGACAAGGGCATCGCCGGGATGACGCGGTTCATCAACCGGACGTGGCGTGCGACCCAGCTCGCAACCGGCGCCGACGTCAGCGACGAGGTGCGGGAGCGACGACGTCATCGCCTCATCAAGCAGGTCGAGGACGACATCGCCGAGCTTCGCTACAACACCGCCATCGCGTACCTCATGGAGTTCGCTCGCGACCTGGACCACGAGTGCTCGGATGGAAGCGCACGGCGCGTCGACGCTGAGACCCTGTTGAAGTTGCTCGCGCCCTTCGCGCCGTTCGTCACCGAGGAGCTCTGGGACCGCACGGGTCATCAGGACTCGGTCCACGAGCGTGGCACCTGGCCCGTCTACGGCGCCGAGCTTGCCGCTCCGCAACGCGCGAGCATCGCGATCACCGTCAACGGCAAACGTCGCGGTGAGTTCGAGGTCGACGCGGGAACCTCAGAGGCCGACCTCAGCGGCCTGGCACTCGCCCATCCGCGCGTGGTGGAGTTGCTCAACGGACGCCCGCCGCGCAAGGTGATCGCGGTCGTCGACCGCATCGTCAACATCGTCATCGCCTGACGTCGAGCCGCATCGGCGCATGCTCGATGCCGTCCTCGACCCAACGTTCGCCGCAGACCTCGAACCCGAAGCGCGCGTACCAGTCGACGAGATACGCCTGGGCGCTCAACATGATCGGCGGCCCTGACCGCTCGATAGCGCGTCTCATCAGCGCACCGGAATAACCGCGACCCCGCGCTGCGGCCAGGGTCGCAACGCGCCCGATGCGATGTCCGCCGTCGCCCTCAACCAGGAGCCGCAGCGTGCTGATCACGCGCCCGTCGCCGTCCTCGATCCACAGCTGCAGCGTCTCCGCCTCGGCATCGCGAGCGTCGATGTCCGGGTACGCGCAGTTCTGCTCGACGACGAAAACGTCCTGGCGAACCGTGAGGATACCGAGGAGCGTCCGAGGCGCGAGCTCGTCGAGATGCGCCTCGTGGACCTCGGGCACGCCCTCTCCTCGGTTACGCCGCTTGCGGTTCCACGACCGCGGTGCACGCCGAGCAACGGTGAGCGTCCTTGGGGATGACCGTCAGGCACTCGGGGCAGGCCCGTGTGTTCGATTCCGCCGGTGCGGCAGAGCGCGAACGCGCCTGCAGGCGGTTGTACGGCGTGACGAAGAAGAAATACACGCCGGTCGCGATGAACACGAAGGCGATGAACGCGGTGAGGAACGTGCCGTACTGGACATTGCTGCCGTTGATGGTGAGGATCAGCTTGTCGAAGTTGGGTTTGCCGAACGGGATGGCAATGATGGGGTTGATGATATCGGCGACAAGCGCCGTGACCACCGCCCCGAACGCACCGCCGATGACGACTGCAACCGCGAGCTGAACGACGTTGCCCTGGTTGAGAAAATCACGAAAGCCCTTCACGATGTCCTCCTCACATCACCGCCTTCTACCCGGCAGCTCCGCCTGCCGAAGGGCTGAGCATCGTGACACACACGCCCGTCCAGCAGCGGGTGCTTTCGATGTGATATCCGGTGGTGTTCGGAATCGGATCCCCCGGCTCGTACACGTACAAGACCGCCCCCGACCCGGGCCGGGGCAGCGCATGCAGGACGGCGCCCGGGGGATACACCGCGGTGCCCCAGAACCATGGAACGCCCACCGCCAGGGAGCGGGTGTCGCCGACGATTTCGCGATCACCGTAGTAGCGGACGAGCAGGTACTCGCTCGGGTATGCAGCCACCAGGTCCCCGCGCGACACCTGACCCCCGACGGCTGCGAGTGCCTTCGGCGTCTCGGGGTTGGTGATTGCCAGGACCGTCGCAGCGGCGACCGCGGCGGTCACGGCGCCGGCGCCGGCGGCAACGGGGCGCCACGGCATGGTGGCCAGACCCGCACCGAGCAGCGCATATGCCGGCGCCCAGGCCGCGCTGAGGTACTTCCCGTCCTCGAGCGGGTGATAGAAGCTGGCGAGCAGCATCACGCCCACTCCGACCACCACCGCGAGGCCGAGGAAAGCGGCGGTGCTCGCACCCGCGGCGGCGAGCCGTTTCCTCTTCACCACCAGGCCGGCCAGCGCCAGGCACCCGGCGACGTCACCGGCCAGCTCGAGCGCACGGAGGGGCGCGAAACCGGTCACCCATGTGTTGAGCGGTGGACCGGTGAAGAACTGCTCCAGGCCGCCGAAGAGGCTGGTGACGCTCAGCGATGGCACCCAGAACGCGCCCGCGCTGTGGCTCAGCTGCGCGCGGGCAGCGATGATCCACGGGACCAGGCTCACCAGGATCGCGAGGCCGAGAGCGCCGACGATCACGACCGTCCTCAAACGCCGCCGGTGCAGCACCGCGACGGTGATCACCTGCGCGAACACGGCGAAGAGTGCGAAATACACCGTGTACACCGCCAGGATCGACGTCAGCGCATACAGCGCCCAGCGCACCGCCCGAGGCCGTTCCAGCGCGCGCAGCAGGCAGAGCGTCGACGCGAGCACCAGCGTCGTCGCGAGGATGTACATCCGCGCATCGAGCGAGGCCACGAACAGCGCCGGCGCGATGGCACCGATCACTGCCGACCAGACCCCGCCGGCGTCAGCGGCGATGCGCCGTCCGAGCGCTGCGAGCAGGGGGATTGCCGCCGTGCCCAGCAACACCGGGAAGAGACGGAGCACGGCCGGATTGGTCGACACCACCGCGAAGAGCCGCTCGACAAGGTAGAAGAGCGGCGGTGCGCTGTCGTTGCGGACCACGTCGAGCATCGAGCCCAGGGGACGCTGCACCGCCAGGGCGGTGAATGCCTCGTCGCGCCAGAGCGGCTGGTACGCAAGCAGGGCGAGCCGGGCGACCAGTCCGGCACCGGTGATCAGCCAGATCTTTCCCGCATATCTGCGCAGCATGGCCGCCACCATAGAGCCGTCGCGTCAGGGCAGGGTTGGAGCTCCCGGCTGCGGCACGACCTCGAAGACCACCGGGTTGCCATATGGGTCGGTCGTTCCGACCCGGGCCTCCGCCGCGATGTTCGAACCGACCGCAGCCGCGATGTCAGCTCGTGATGGAGCGACGATGAGCGTGTACACGGCCGGGTTGGTGACCTTCGTCATCGGCGCGACGATGGTTGGCAGGCGCCCGGCGTCGAGGAACTCCACGTCCATCGCGTCGTAGCTGTCGAGGATGACGAGCGTCGAGGGGCCGCCGTCCGTCGGGTCGTCGACGGCGGCATTGGCCAGGGCGACATTGGCGAACGTGAACGCTGCATAGCGATCTGCGACCGGACGGTTGAGGTAGGTCACCGCCGATGCGATTCCCAGCCACGTGATCGCGATGGCGCAGACGGTCCAGCCTGTCGGGGTCAGCGACCTCTGCGATCCACCGAAGCGCTGAGCCAGCCGCCGCGCGATGGCGATCGCCTCGACGCAGCCGAGGCCGATGCAGGCCGCGACGTACGGCGCGAGGCCGAGCGATCTCAGGAAGTGAGGCGCGCCGCCCTCGTTGGCGATGAGCGGGGGGATCAGAAACACCGGCAGGCCGAGCAGGATCAGCGCATACCCGTGGTCGTCGCGCCGTCGCCAGCAATGCCAGATGCCGAGGAGGAAGGGCACGACCAGGATCGGACCGAGAAGCGGCAGCGCGGCCACGTCATGGCGCGGGTTGGGGTCTCCGGTGACGAAGAACATGCCCAGGGTTTTGAGGATGTGCACCGGGTAGCTGTCCTGCGACATCGAGCCACTGTTGAAGACCGAGACGAATGCCGCCCGGCCGAAGTAGCCCGAGAAGTCGGTGACGGCCGTGTACACCATCGGCGCCACGACCACGACGAAAGCGACGGTGGCCCAGCGCCACGTGCTCCGGAGCGCCCGGAAGCGCTCGGGCTGCCGGGCACGCATCCAGAGCAACCAGAGGATCACCAGCAGCGGCAGCAGCTTCAATGGTTGGTACGTCCAGAACCCGAGTGCCGTGATCACCCCGGCGGCCACCGCGATCGAGCGCGAAGGCCGGTCACCCCAGCGCAGCAGCACCGCCAGAGCGGCGGCGCCGACGAGCACGGTGAGGATGTTTCTGAAGCCGTCACGAGAGACCGCGATCATCCAGAGCGATCCCGCCGTCCAGGCCATGGCCAGCAGCGCCGGCGCGCGGCCGAAGCGACGGGCGGCGACGTAGGTGGCGATGACCCCGGCGACGCCCACCGCCGCCGCGGTACCCCGGAGGGTCAGCACCGACGACCCGAAGACCTTGAAGACCGCTGCCACGATGTAGGCGTAGAGGGCCTCGCGGCCGCCGTCGCTGTTGAAGAACACGGGGTGGTAGCCGGGGACGGTCAGGAGGCTCTGGGCGCTGAGACCCTCAGCCGCCTCGTCGGGGTACAGCCCGCCTGGTTGAGTCTGGAGCGCCAGGAACCGCGCCAGGATCGCGGCGAGGACGATCAGGACGGCGGCCGCAGCCTCGACTGCAGTCGCCGTCCCGAGGCGCCTGATGGCGCCGGTTATGCGGGTGATCCGGCCCCCGTCAATTCGAGGCTGGATCGGTGCAGCAGCGTCCTGGTGGCGGCGATACGGCACGCCAGCATCTCCAGAACGTCATCGAGCTGGTCCCGCAACGCGGTTTCCAGCTCGATAGGGTGATTGTCGATCTCCCGCAGCAGCGCCGACAGCCGGAGCGCCTTCTGGTCGATCTTCGCAACGACCTCCTGCGGGCCTGCCGTTGCGGTCAGGTGATTCGGCTCCATCCAGATCCTCCATCTGCGGGTTGGGGATGCCTCAAGAGTAGGCACCTCGAAGGGGCTTGTCCAGCGACCGTTGTGTCGCAATCCAGCCCACCGCCACTCTGGCGTGGCGCACAACGATAGCGCCCATGGCCCAAGCCCTAAACTGGCCTCTGGCCGGTTCGACCGACCGGGCGCGGATGGCGGAATCGGTAGACGCGGAGGCCTCAAANNCGCGGGACTTAGGATCCCGTGGGGTGACCCGTCCGAGTTCGAGTCTCGGTCCGCGCACGGCGCCACCCAGAAAGCCCACCCAGGAAGCCCACCCAGAAGATGAATACCCAGATGACCGAAACCCAAGGCAAGAGTCCATCCAAGAGTCCGTCCGACAGTCCATCGATGACCGTTACGCTCGAGCGCAAGGCAGCCTCCCAGGTTGCCCTCCAGGTTGAGGCGACTGCCGGCGAGGTCGAGGCCGCCATCCAGGCATCGCTCCGCCGCCTGGCCGGGCGCGTCCGTATTCCCGGATTCCGTCCGGGCAAGGCGCCCGCGGCGATGGTGGAGCGCGCCATCGGCTGGGAGACCATCCGGCACGAGACGGTCGATCACCTCGTCCCCGAGCTCTACCGGCGCGCCGTCGATGAGACCGGCGTGGAACCGGTGGGTGATCCTGAGCTGGACCTCGGTGAGCTCGAGCGTGACCAGCCGCTCAAGTTCACCGCGACGGTAACCGTGAAGCCGGAGGTGGACCTTCGCGATTACCTGACCCTCCGCGTCCCGATGGAGACCACCGAGATCATCGAGGAGAGCGTTGATCAGGCGATCCTGGAGGCGCGCCGGCGTCACTCCGAGCTCGTCGACGTCGACCGCGCGGCTCAGGCTGGCGACGTGATCCGCTGCACCCTGGTGATGCGTCGTGGCGAGGAGATCCTCACCGGTGACGACGGCGAGGAGCGCGATCTGGAGCTGGATCGCGAGACGGTGATCCCGGCGATCGTCGACGGCGTCATCGGGCTCACGGCGGGGGAGTCGCGCTCCTTCGAGACGACGCTGCCCCAGGACTACCGCCAGGAGGAGTTGCGCGGCGCGACCGTGACCATCGACGTCACCGTGCACGCGGTCCGCGAGCGCATCCTCCCGCCTGAGGACGACGCCCTCGCGGTGCTGGACCAGCACGGACCGACGCTCGAGGACCTTCGCGAGCATTATCGAAGCGCGCTCGCGGTCGAGGCGGCCGAGCAGGACCGAGAGCGTCACGAAGGTGCCGCTCTCGAGGCGCTGCGCGACTACGTCAGGGTCGACGTCCCCGAGGCGATGATCGAACGCGAGATCGAGCGCCAGCTCGCCGATGACGATCCGTCGCTGGCCGTGCGCCTGTCGACATTCCGCCGTCCCNNTCGGCGATGAGGCCGCGCTCGCTCGGGCTGCCGCTCGATCGCTACATCGAGATGAGCGGGCAGAGCATGGAAGCCCTCCGCACCGAACGCCGCGAGCCGGCGGCCAGCCGCGTCCGGCTCGAGCTTGCGCTCGACGCCCTCGCGGTCGCGGAGGGAATCGAGGTCGACGAGAACCAGGTCGAGCGCGAGGCCCGGACGGTTGCCGAGGGCCGGAAGATCGACGCCGTCCAGCGCAGGCGCCTCGAGGATCTCGCCCGCCGGGATCTGCGCCGTCGCGCCGCCGGGCAGCGCCTGCTGGAGATCGTCACACCGGAGGACTCCGACTTCATCTCGACCTGAGGCGTGATCGGCGGCATGCGTGGGTACGCTGTCCCGCGCATGGCTCAGCCGGTGATCAGCGTTCGCGATCTCGTCAAGACTTACGGGAAGGTCGAGGCCGTCCGCGGCATTGATCTCGAGGTGAGACCCGGCGAGATCTTCGGGTTCCTCGGNNCCAACGGCGCCGGGAAGTCCACAACGATCAGCATCCTCTGCACGCTCATCCGACCGAGCTCCGGAGTGGCTCAAGTCGCCGGCATCGACGTCCTCAAAGATCCAAGCGCGGTCCGAGCGCGCATCGGCCTGGTCTTTCAGGACCCGTCGCTCGACGGCCAGCTCACCGGGCGCGAGAACCTGGACTTCCACGCCTACCTGTACGGTCTGCCCGCGTCGACGCGCAAGCAGCGCATCGACGACGCCCTGTCCATCGTGGAGCTGACCGACCGCGCCGACTCCACCGTGCTCACCTACTCGGGTGGGATGCGGCGACGACTGGAGATCGCGCGCGGCATCCTCCACTACCCGCAGGTGCTGTTCCTCGACGAGCCGACCCTGGGCCTCGATCCCCAGACGCGCAACAAGATCTGGGACTACCTCCAGGCGGTGCGGATTCGCGAGCACATCACCATCTTCATGACCACGCACTACATGGACGAGGCCGAGTTCTGTGACCGGATCGCGATCATCGATCAGGGCAAGATCGTCGCTCTCGGGACGCCTTCAGAGCTCAAGACCAGGGTCGGAGGTGACGTGGTCACCATCACAACCCCCGATACCGCCGTCGCGTCCGAAGAGATTCGCAGGGTGATGCACCTCGAGCCGACGCAGGTCGACGGCACCCTTCTCGTCGAGGTCCCGGATTCCGCCTCCTTCATGCCGCGTCTCTTCTCCGAGTTGAGCGTGCCGATCACCGCGGTGAGCGCCCGCCGTCCGAGCCTTGATGACGTCTTCCTCAAGCTCACCGGTCGCGCCATTCGTGAGCAGGGCAACACGTCGCTGGATACGATGCGAAACATGGGCCGGATATGGGGAGCTGGGCGCCGATGAGCGAACAGGTACTGACCGTTCCGACCGTTCCGCAGGCACGCGCGGTGAACATTCGCGGCGCCACCATGCGTGCAATCTACATCATCTGGAAGCGCGACCTCATCCGTTACTGGCGTGACCGGATGCGGGTGTTTGCGTCGCTCGCCCAGCCGGTTCTGTTTCTGTTCGTCTTCGGGAGCGGACTCAGCTCGTCGTTGCGAGGCAGCACGGGTGGTTTCGGTGGCCCGGGATCGTCACTGCAGTATGTGCAGTTCATCTTTCCCGGCATCGTCGGAATGTCAGTCCTCTTCACATCGATTTTCGGCGCCATGTCAATCGTCTGGGATCGCGAGTTCGGGTTCCTGAAAGAGGTGCTCGTCGCTCCGATCCATCGATCCGCCGTGGCGATCGGCAAGACGCTCGGTGGCGCCACGCAGGCGATGTTCCAGGGCATCGTCATCCTTATTCTGGCCCCGCTTGTCGGCGTGAAACTGACCTTTCTCGGCGTCGCGGAACTCATCCCGATGATCTTTCTGTTCGCCTTCGCGCTGAGCGCACTCGGCGTTGCGGTGGCGGCACGCATGCGCACCATGCAGGGGTTCCAGATGGTGATGAACTTCCTGATGATGCCGTTGTTCTTCCTCGCGGGCGCCCTCTTCCCTCTCGGTGGGAATCTGCCGGCGTGGCTCTTGGTGCTGACGCGCTTCGACCCCGCCAGCTACGGCATCGACGCGCTCCGGCGCACCGTGCTCACCGCGTCGGGGGTCCCCTCACGAGTGCTGGACACCCTCGGCCTCACCATCTTTGGTCACCCGCTCTCGGTGTGGCCGGAGGAGGCGGTGCTGGCCGCCTTCGGGGTGCTGATGATGAGCCTGGCGGTCTATGGATTCCGACAGCGCGACTAAAAAAGGCCACCTATAATGGAAAAGGTATGAATCCGACCAATCTGATCCCGTACGTCATCGAGACCACGAATCGGGGCGAACGCGGGATGGACATCTACTCGCGGTTGCTCAAGGACCGAATCATCTTCATCGGGACGCCCATCGATGACCAGGTGGCCAACGTCGTCATGGCGCAGTTGCTCTTCCTCGCCGGTGAGGACCCCGAGAAGGACATCTGGCTGTACATCAACTCCCCGGGAGGTTCGGTGTATGCGGGCCTCGCCATCTACGACACGATGCAGTACGTCGAGCCGCGTGTCGGCACCATCTGCATGGGCATCGCCGCGTCGATGGCCGCGATCCTGCTCGCAGGCGGCGCAGCCGGAATGCGTCTCAGCCTCCCGAACACCCGCGTGCTGATCCATCAGCCGTCGGGTGGATTCAGTGGCCAGGCAACGGACATTCAGATCCACGCCCAGGAGATCCTTCGCGTGCGCCACCGTCTCGACGAAATCCTCGCGCACCACAGCGGCAAGCCCATCGAGGTCGTAAACCACGACTCCGATCGCGACTTCTTCATGAGCGCCGAGGAGGCCAAGGAGTACGGCCTGATCGACGAGATCATCCAGGGCCGCATCAAGAGCGGTGGGTCGCCGAACGGCGAGGGAAGCAATGGTGGACGGCCGCCGGGCGCGCCGCCTGAGGCGGAGACACCCCAGGCGGGTGGCGGCGCCACGGCTCACGCGTAACGGGAAACCGTACGGTCGTTGGTAGGAATGCAGACAATCCAAGGGGTATGCGGTGACTGAGCGCGACGACCGGCGGCGACACACGCGTTGTTCGTTCTGTGGCAAGGGACAGGAGCAGGTCCGCAAGCTCGTCGCGGGCCCTGGCGTGTACATCTGCGATCAGTGCATCGATCTGTGCCAGGAGGTCCTCGAAGAGGACAACCGCTCCACGACCACCAAGCGAGGCAAGCCTGGGACGATCCCGAACCCGCAGGTGATCGCGGCGTCGCTGGACCAGTACGTGATCGGGCAGGAGCACGCCAAGAAGGTGCTCTCGGTGGCGGTCTTCAACCACTACAAGCGCATCGCACACGCGAAGACCAACAGCGACGTCGAGCTGCAGAAATCCAACGTGCTGCTCGTCGGCCCCACGGGCTGCGGCAAGACGTTTCTCGCACAGACCCTCGCGCGCATCATCGACGTGCCCTTCAGCATCGCCGATGCCACCAGCCTCACCGAGGCGGGGTATGTCGGAGAGGACGTCGAGAACATCCTGCTCCGGCTCATCCAGGCCGCTGACTTCGATATCGCGCGCGCCGAGCGCGGCATCATCTACATCGACGA
>PKWB01000136.1:906-27334 GCA_003131685.1 Candidatus Dormiibacterota bacterium | reverse complement strand
GTGTGCCGAAGACACCGACGATCCCACCCAAAAGGGCGAGCAGGAGCAGGCCTTCAATCGACACGCACCAAGAATGGCACTGGGCCCAGCGGAGGCGGTTCGAGAAAGTGGAGGCGGGCTGGTCAGGTTTGTGTGCTGACGTATCGGACGCGTGGATCAACCGCTGCAGACACAAGATCGGTGATCAACGAGCCGAGCATGGTCAGTACACCGCCGATCGGGATTGCGCCGAGCATGGTTAAGTACTCGCGACCGATCGCGGCAATCCAGAGGGCTGCGCCCAAGCCCGAGCGTGAACGACAACCGCTCACAGAACAGCTGCTGGAGTCGGACTTTGCGCCTGCCTGGGGGTCGCGACCACGGGTCGGCGAGACCAGCGAAGGGCCTCGGCGCGAAGGTCATGATCAAGCATGACTCGGGCACGCAATGCTCGTCCATATGAGTGTCTTTCCCTCCTGAGCAACGCCATCGCCCAACCAAGTTCAAAGGCGCCGACGCCCGTGTCACGACGGTGAGGTCGCGGGCACAAAGGTGCCCGTTCAACCGTTTGTCAACGAAGGGTGATATTTCTGACCTCGACCGAGAGCCGGTAGGCACTGCCTGACACCCGGATGGTGAACTGCCCGCTCACTGGAGACGACCCCCGCCGTCCAATCTGCTCCGAGAAGCTGCTCCCCGGGCTAGCCGGTCGACCGGACATTCGCTGATCCTTCACCGACGCTCAACGAGAGATACGCCATACCCACATTCGTACCCACATCGAGCGGTCACATGAGGGCACCGGAGGAGGCGCAGGGCGTGGTCAGGCGCGCAATTCGTATTCAAGCGTGCCCTCTGGGGCGCGCGCCCATGACCCTAGAGCCTTTCTTAAAAACCGCTGGGGGGCAACCCTCGTCCGGGTTCAATTCCCGGGCCCGGTAGACACACGCAAAACCGGCCGCAAGGCACGGTCTTGGCATTTCGATGGACGGGAGGTTTCCACGCGCTGACATAGTGTGCAGATGGTTCACAACGTTGCTCTGGTTCTCGGCGGCGGTGGGGCTGCCGGAAATGCGTGGGAGATCGGTGTCATCGCAGGCCTGGCCGAAGCTGGTATCGATATGACAGAGATCGCCGATTTGGTCATCGGCACCTCGGCCGGCGCCACCGCGGCAGCGCAAGTGCGCAGCGGTGCACCCGCGGCCGAACTGTTGGCCTCGGTGCTGTCCCCGCCGGTTCAACCGGTCGGACAGCACCGGGAACGGCCGCCGTCCCTGCCGATGGCGACGGTGTTCGAGCGGATGAGAGCCATCGGTGCCGCCGCCACCTCGGCAGGTGATCTACAACGTGCGATGGGCGCGTTCGGGTTGGAGAGCGACTCCACACTCGGACCCGGGGCGGAACAGCGGCGCGCAATGGTCGCCGCTCGGTTGCCTCGCCCCGAATGGCCGGATAGGCCGATGATCGTGGTGGCCGTCGACGCGCATACGGGCGAGTTGGCCGCGTTTGACCGCGATTCCGGCGTCGACCTGGTGGACGCGGTCACCGCGAGCACCGCGGCCCCCGGTCTGGTCCCCACCGTCAGCATCAACGGCGCGCGCTACNNGCGGACGGAGCGGGACACCACCGGAAGGCCAGTTCGAGGGCCTGCGCAGATTTCCGGGCGCGGACCTGGCAAGTCAGGTCGAGGGCTTGCGCAAAGGGGGCAGCCGCGTCGAGGTGGTCACGCCGGACGCCGATTCCCGAGCCGCAATGGGCGCGAACCTGATGGATCCCGCGACCCGCATCCCCGCCGCCCGTGCCGGTTTCGCCCAGGGCAAGCAGGAAACGACCCGCGTGAGAGATCTCATCTAGGCGACGCCCTGGCGATCCTCAGGGCCAAGATCTTGCGGACGCCATGCCTCCGCTTGCGGAAGATCAGGAGCCTGCTCGGGCTTCTTCCTAGCCTTGTCGGCCGCCGCAGCCTCCAGCGCGGCCGCCCGAGCGATCGCGGAGTAATAGCGCGCGAAACTCGGCCCTCGATTCACCGGCATGGGCATCGAAGTCTACGCTCGCGGACGACCCACCATCTGACGCCGGGGAGCCGATCGGCTCGAGCCCGCCAGACGCTTGGCTGTCCGCCAACGTACGCACAATCGACACGGTTGGGCTCGGAAATCCAACGGTGCTCGCCCACCGGCCACTGGCGCGAGCATCCCGTCCGTCCATCTTGGTTCGTCGGCGAACACACGGCGTGGCGAATGGGTGGAAGAATCCCGGCCGTTGATCCTTTGCGGCCGTTGCGGGGCCGATCGCGTGATCCCCCTCACTTTCACCCCGTCCCGCCGCGGTGATCGCCATCGGGGCGGTTGGCCCGACCCTCCTGAACGCTCCCTGTTCAAATGCCTGGAGTGCAGGAGCCATCTGGGTCGCGCCGGCACCTCCCCGAGTCGCACCCCACAAAGGCCGACTTCGAGCGGTATGCTCGCGTCTCGCGCTCCGGGCCCTGCGGCCTGTGAGGTGGGTCCGTCGGGCTAATGGACCCCGCGGTGCTTGATCCACATCGCACCGCCGCGTCACACCGCTGAACCGATGCCTCGTGACTTTGTGCATCATTCGTCCGCCCATGGATACGAGGACGAAGCTGGTGATCGCTGCGCTGCTCATCCTGGTGCTCGCCTTCCTGGTCATCGGCGGCATCATCGCGATCGCAAGTCCGCCCAACGCATGTTGCTGATCCTCGTGGCGACTGCTCCGCAACAGGGAGGCGAGAGGCCATGTCGCAACGCTCCCGGAATCATCGAGAACCCGCACTTCAAGCTCCCCTGAACGATCTCGCATCGCTCACAACGCGGCTGGCACGCGAAGGATTCATCGCGGCGGCCGAAGAGGCGGAGGAGCTTCTCGCCTATGCGGCGGCCGACCCCACGCTTCTCGACGCATCGGTTCGACGGCGCCTCACCGGCGAACCCCTTGCCTGGATCACCGGGACGGTCTCCTTTTGTGACGTCATCGTGCACGTCGATCCCGATGTGTACGTGCCTCGGTGGCTCAGCGAGCCGCTCGCGTGCAGAGCGGTCGAGCGGCTGCCCGCCGCTGGAACGGCGATCGACCTGTGCACCGGATCCGGTGCCATCGCTGCGGTCCTCCGCGCCCATCGTCCCAACGCACGCGTCGTGGCATCCGACATCGACGCGCGAGCGGTTGCGTGCGCCGCCGGCAACGGTGTCGAGGTGTACCTGGGCGATCTCTTCGCGCCGCTGCCCCCTGACCTTGCGGGCCAGGTCGACGTTGTGGTCAGTGTGGTTCCCTACGTGCCGACACCCGAGCTGCCGCTGCTGCAGCGGGACACCTTCACGTTCGAGCGGCCACTCTCCTATGACGGCGGTGCCGACGGCACCGACATCCTCCGCCGCGTCGCGCGCGACAGTCCGGGCTTTCTCCGTCCCGGAGGTGCGCTGCTCCTCGAGCTCGGCGGCGACCAGGCCGACCTCTTGTGTGATGAGCTTGTCCGCCTCGATTACGTGGATCTGGCCGTCCTCGCCGACGAGGACGGCGACGTTCGCGGCGTCGAGGCCACCTTCGGTCGACGTCCTGTCTGATCACCACCGCGGGCGAGCGAACCGTGAGGCTACCCGACCGGTTGCGCCGACAGGCTGGTGACCGCTTCCTCGATCACCCCGATGGCTCGGTCGAGGTCTTCCTCGCCGATCACGAGCGGTGGTTGGATGCGCACCACGTTGCCGAGTGACCCGCCGACGCCGATGAGCACCCCGCGCTCACGGCAATGCCGTTTGACGGCCGCCGCCTCGGCGGTGGCGGGTTCCTTCGTAATACGATCGCGCACCAGCTCGACGCCGATCATCAGCCCGCTTCCCCGAACCTCGCCGACCAGTTCAGACTCCACGGCAAACGCATCGAGACGAGCCCGCGTCAGCGCCCCGACCCGGGCCGCGCGCTCGGGAAGGTGCTCCTCGACGAGCATGTCGATGGTCGCGACGCCCGCCGCGCAGGACACCGGGTTGCCACCGAACGTACTCATGTGATCGCCGGGTTCGAACGCATCGGCGATCTCTTCGCGCGCGATGAACGCGCCGAGTGGGAACCCGCTCGCGATCCCTTTGGCCATGGTCATGATGTCGGGCTCGACGTCGTACGCCTCGATTGCGAACATCCTGCCACTGCGCCCGAACCCGCTCTGCACCTCGTCGACGACGAGCAGGATCCCGCGGGCGTCGAGGATCTCCTTGACCCGTTGGAGATAGCCGGCGGGGAGCGGGATGATGCCGCCCTCACCGATGATCGGCTCGACGATGAACGCGGCGACGTCGTCACTGGTGTCGTAGCGAATGACGTCGTCGACGGCGTCCGCGCATGCCAGGGAGCAGGAGCCCGAGCACATCCGGCAGCGATACGGATTCGGCATGGGTGCAAACGCGATCCCGGCGATCTGCGCACCGCCGCGATGCTTGCGCAGCGCGTTGCCGGTGACCGCAAGCGCACCCGCTGTGCGGCCATGGAAGGAGCCCTGCAGGGCGATGACCTCACGGCGCCCGGTGTACACGCGAGCGAGCCGAAGCGCTCCTTCAACGGCCTCGGCGCCACTGTTGCCGAAGAAGGTCTTCTGGAGGCGGCCGGGCGTCACCTGCGCGAGACGCTCGGCGAGGTCGGCCACGACGGGGACGTGATAGACATACGAGCAGGAGTGCACCACCTTGTCCATCTGCCGTTTGGCGGCTTCCGCAACCTTTGGGGGCACGTGCCCGGCGTTCACGACACCGATGCCGGAATAGAGGTCGGTGTACTCGGTGCCGTCGGTGGCGGTGACGGTCGCCCCGCGAGCGCTCTCGACGGTGATCGGTTCGACCGCGGCGAACGCGCTGGTGGTCACGTAGCGCCGGTACTTCTCGACCGTGTTCATGGCTGCTCGCTCCTCTCAGAAGGTGGGTGGGGTGTTGACCCAGAACAGCCGGGTCGTGTCACTGGATTGATTCAGCCAGCGATGCCGCTGGGGACTGTGGAAATACAGCGTGTCGCCTGCCTCGATGTGGTAGTGCTCGGACTCGTCGAGCCACAGGTCGAGTTCGCCGCTGAGCACGTAGATCGCCTCCTCGCCGTCGTGGGAATACGCCCCGCCGCTGCCACCGCCGGGAGCGACGTTGAAGATGTCGATCTCCAGCACCGCGTTGGGAAACGTGACCAGATCCTCGATCTCCACGCGGTCGAAGCCACGCAGCCTGCGGCGGTCGGTGCTGCGAACCAGCTTCGGCCCCGCGGCGCCGGCGGGCGCAGCACCAAAGAATTCGAGCAGGGTGCCGCCATATGCGGACGCCACGCGCTGGAGCAGCGACACCGACGGTTCGGCCAGGCCTCGCTCCACCAGGCTCAGGTACGACGCCGAGATGCCGGCGCGCTCCGCGGCGGTGCGCAGCGACAGGCTGCGCTTGGTGCGCGCGGCGCGCAGGCGTTTGCCCACGACGGGGTCCTCGGGCATGGCCTCGCCCGCGATCAGCGACTGGAGCGCGGGCGGCGCAAAGCCGCGGGTGAGCAGGGCGTGCACGTCGCGGAGTCGCGCGATGTCCTCGGACGTGTAGCGACGATGGCGCCCACCGGCGCGCAGCGGGCGCACCAGCCCCTTGCGTTCCCACGCCCTGAGCGTGGACGGGCTGACGCCGACTCGCCGGGCGACCTCGCCGATGCGGATGTCGTCCACGCGCTCACTCCTCGACACGACCCGGGGCGGGCAGCAGCTACGCTGTCCGACCAGGTCGAACTTGTCACTGTTGAGTAGATTATGAGCCTCTGGTCGCCCCTCGGTCCGCCCGGCAAGCGCGTCGCCCCACTCGCCGAGAACTATCGTGAGACGCCACTCTGGTGGGACGACACCACCTTCCCCACGCTCGTAGAATCGCCGCTGCCTGCGACGGCCGATGTCGTCGTCGTCGGCTCGGGGTTCACCGGGCTTGCGGCAGCGGCCCGGCTCGGGGCGCACGGCAAACATGCGGTGGTGGTGGACAGCAGCGCGCTGGGGGAGGGAGCGAGCGGCCGTAACGCCGGAATGGTCCACGCGGGGGTCCGGCGTGACCTCGACACCCTCGAGCGCAAGTACGGTGACGCCGGCCGGGCTCTCCATGACGCCAGTGTTGAGGCGTACAGGTTCGTCGCGCAGACCGCAGCAACTGCGGCGCCCGATGCCATGTATGCGCAGTCCGGCTGGCTCCACCTCGCGCATCGAAGATCGCGGATGAAGGCGTTGCGCAAGGACGAGGCCGAGCGCCGCCGGCGCCTCGGCGAATCGACCGTCATGCTCGAGGAGGATGCGCTCGAAAGCGAGGCGCCGTGCCGCGGCTTCTTCGGCGGAATGCTCACCGACAACGGGGCGAGCATCCATCCCGCCCGATACCTCGCGGGACTCGCGCGCCTCTCGCTCGCCAGCGGTGCGACGCTGCACGAGCACACCCGAGTGCTGTCGATCGAATCGCTGCATACGGGCTCGCGGGTCCACACATCGCGAGGCGATATCACCGCCGGTGACGTTCTCGTCGCCACCAACGGCTACACGGACGCCGCGGCGCCCTGGGCCCGGAACCGGATCATTCCGATCGGCAGCTACATCATCGCCACCGAGCCGCTCGGCGACGCCCGCGCGGCTGATGTCAGCCCGCAGCGCCGGATGATGAGCGACACGCGAAATTTCCTGCACTACTGGCGTCTGTCACCCGACGGACGGCTGGTCTTCGGCGGCAGGACGAGCTTCGCGCCGGTGAGCGTGCGGACTGCCCGCGACCGTCTGTACGCAGCGATGATCGAGATCTACCCGCAGCTTGCCGGCGTACGGGTGAGCCATGCCTGGACGGGCAATGTCGGTTTCACGTTCGACCAGCTGCCTCACCTCACGCGGTCGGACGGCATCACCTACGCGATGGGCTACTGCGGCAGTGGCGTCGCGCTCGGCAGCTGGATGGGAACCCTCGCCGCCGAGTGGATTGCCAAGGGTGCCCGGCCGGCCTTTTCGGACCTCCGCTTTCCGCGAATCCCGTTGTACCGGGGGCACCCCTGGTTTCTCCCACTCGTCGGCGCGTATTACTCGTTGCTCGATCAGCTCTGAGCGGGGGGATTCGCACTCCCGCCACTCGGGAGCGCGGCGACGAGCTGGCCGTCGCGAACCACGTAGGAAACCGTCTTCTCACGGAAGAAGTCGGTACGAGCGGTGGCCATGGCGATCAGCAGGAGCGGAACGCCCAGGGCAATCGTGACGAGGATCGGCAGACTGGTTCCCCAGTCGGCCGATTGGCCGAAGGGCAGTGGGGGTGGTGCGATGAGGGTGTATGCAATCCCGAGGAGGAATAGCCCTCCGAGTAACGGGAGCAGCCCGGCAAAGAGGAAGCGCGTGACGCTGGTCAGCAGCACTTTCCGGAAGGCCCAGGCGCAGGCGATCCCGGTGATGCCGTAGTAGAGCGCCACGAGCACGCCGATATCGAGGATCAGATTGCCGAAGACGGTGTTCACCGTATCGACGCTGGTCGCCAGGATGATCACGACGATGGCGAGACCGGAGGAGATGATTGTCCCCACCCATGGTGTCTTCCAGCTCTTGTGGATCGTCCCGAACGCCTTCGGAAAGACGCCGTCGCGGGACATCGAGTAAGTCAGCCGGCTCGATGGCAGCAGCGTCGTCTGAGTGGTGGCAATCGTCGACGAGAGCACCGCGAGCACCATGAGATAGGCTACCGGCGTGCCTGAGATCTGGGTTGCGAAGAAATAGAGCACGTCGTTCTGGTTGTTCGCGTTGGTCAGGGCTGCCTCACCGAGAAATGCCTGCATGGCCATGGCCGCGATCAGGAAGATGAAGAGCAGGATGAACATGCTGTAGATGCCCGCCAACCCTGGCGACTCGTTGGCGTTCTGGGACTCCTCGTTGACGTTGGCGGCCGTGTCCCAACCCCAGAAGAAGAACACTGCGAGGGCAGAGCCGGTGGCGACGGTGCCCAGGTCATGCAGTGAGGCCGGATTGAACCAACTGCCCGAGACTGGCGCCACCGCGGCATGGCCTCCTGCAATCTTCACGAATGCGGCGATTGCGAACCCGAGCACGATGAAGTACTCGATGAACACCAGGATCCACTGGAAGTTGGCGGTGATGCGGATGCCGCGGACCACCATGAAGGTAACGAAGAGCAACCAAGCGATGCCCACCACCGCGATCAGCCAGTTGTTGTTCGCGGCATCGGTAGTCACGAAGCTGGGGAACAGGCTGTTGAGCAGCTGCAGCGTGTACGAGCCCGCGACGAGCGGCGCCGCCGCACAGAACAGTACGTTGGCAGCCAGTTGGATCCATCCCGATATCCAGCCGATCTGCGGGTTGAGATTCCGGCTGACCCACGAGTAGGACGCTCCGCAGTTCGGATCCTGACGGTTCAGATAGTAGTAGGCGACCGCGACAAAGAGCACCGGAAGGAATCCGACCAGGATCGCCGCGGGTGATGCCAGGCCAACTGCCGCGACCAGGAACCCCACAGTGGCGGCAAGGGTGTACGCGGGAGCGACACTCGACGTCGCGATGACCGTCGTGTCGAACAGGGTCAGCGTGTTGGTCTTGAGCCCCGATTCGACCGGCTGTCCGTGAACGATCGGCTCCGCTAGTGTCGCCATGATTTCCTCCTCACGGTATCCTCCTGACTCGCGCCTGAGAGATCAGGCGTCGTTGTTGCTCATCACGTGCTTGATGCGCGTGTAGTCCTCGAACCCGTACATCGAAAGATCCTTGCCGTACCCCGAATGCTTGAACCCTCCATGTGGCATCTCGGACACCAGTGGGATGTGCGTGTTGATCCAGACGCAGCCAAAGTCCAGCGCTCGAGCCATGCGCATCGCGCGCCCGTGGTCGCGGGTCCAGACACTCGCGCTGAGTCCGTACTCGACGCCGTTGGCCCATTCGAGCGCCGTCGCCTCGTCGTCGAAGCGCTGGACGGTGATTACCGGCCCGAAGATCTCGCGCTGGATGAGATCGTCGTCCTGGCGCAGCCCGGCAATGACTGTCGCCTCGTGGAAATAGCCGCGCTCGCCGACCCGATGCCCTCCGGCGACGACGTCGGCGTGTGACGGCGCGTTGCCGACGAGCTCGCGAACGCGGTCGAGCTGCCTGGCGTTGTTGAGCGGTCCGAACGCAACCTCGTCGTCGTCAGGCGCTCCCGTCTTGTTGGCTGCCGCCTGCTCGGCAAGGGCGGCCACCAGCTCATCGTGGATCGACGCAGACGCGAGGACGCGCGTCGCCGCGGTGCAGTCCTGCCCGGCGTTGAAGTACCCGGCCATCGCAACCGCCTCGGCGGTGGAGGCGACGTCCGAGTCGTCGAAGACGATCACCGGTGCCTTGCCGCCGAGCTCGAGGTGGACCCGCTTGAGGTCGCCGGCCGCCGCGCGTGCGACCTCCATGCCGGCGCGAACGCTGCCGGTGATCGATGCGATCGCCGGGATCCTGTGGGTCACCAGGGCCGCGCCGGTGGTCGGGTCGCCGCAGATGACGTTGAAGACGCCGGGTGGCAGAAACTCCGCCATGATCTCGGCCATCAGCAGCGTCGTGACCGGCGTGGTGTCGGACGGCTTGAGGACCACGGTGTTGCCGGCGGCGATCGCGGGCGCCCATTTCCAGATCGCCATAAGCATGGGGTAGTTCCAGGGCGTGACCTGCGCGCAGACCCCAAGGGGCTCGCGGCGGATCATCGAAGTGTGGCCGGTCATGTACTCGCCGGCGCTCGTCCCCTCGAGGATCCTCGCGCAGCCCGCAAAGAAGCGCACCGGGTCGATCAGTTGCGGGATCTCCTCGCTGCGGGTGAGCGAGATCGGCTTGCCGGTGTTCTCGCATTCGAGGGCGACGAATTCCTCGGAGCGCTTCTCGAACGCGTCGGCGATGCGCAGGAGCGCGAGGCTGCGCTCCCTCGGCGTCGTGTCGCGCCAGCCACCGAATGCGCGTTGCGCTGCCTGGAGCGCGGCGTCAACGTCGGCCGGGCTCGAGACGGGCGCTCGCGCGAATTCGTCACCGGTTGCCGGGTTGATGAGCGGCGTCGAGACATCGGTGCTCGCCTCGCGATATGCACCATCGACGAAATTGCGCAGGGTGCGAACGGCGACCGTGCTCATGCCTTCAAATCCCGAGCCAGCTCGCGGAAGTTGCTGACGTAGCGCCTGACGTCCTCGGACGAATGCTGGACCGAGAGGGTCCAGTTCTCCTCAGCGCCCGGCGCCATGAGCACGCCCCGGTTGGTCTGATAGAGCCAGGACACATATGCGAGCGACTTGTCCATGGCGGCGTAGTCACGGTAGTTCCGCACCGGTTCGTCGCGATACGTGACGCACCCGCGTGCCCCCATCGACACCACGTGGAACGGCAGGCTGTACTCGGACATCACGTCGCGGAGGCCGCCGCTGAGCTCCTCGGTCAGCGCGTCGAGGTGTGAGTAGGCCTGTCCGGTGAGCACTTCGAGCAGCGTCGCGCGCGAGGCCGCAGTGGTCAGCGGATTGCCGTTGAAAGTACCGAGTTGCGCGACCTTGCCGTCGGTGATCGTCGCCATGATGTCGGCGCGTCCACCGACCGCGCCACAGGGCAAGCCGCCGCCGATCGCCTTGGCGAGGCACACGATATCGGGAACCACACCGAAGCGCTCGGTGGCACCGCCCGGAGCGATCGTCACCCCGGTCTTGACCTCGTCGAAGATGGCCACAGCCCCATGCCGGTGCGCGATCTCGACGAGGCCGGCCAGGTACCCGTCATCAGGAAGCACGAACCCGATGTTCATCATCGCCGGCTCGACGATCACGGCCGCCACCTCGCCGGGGTGTGCAGTGAAGGCACGTTCCAGCGATGCCAGGTCGTTGAATCCCACCACGGTCGTGAGCTCCACCGTGGACTTGGGGATGCCACCGGTCATCGGCACCGAATTCGGGAAGTCGGCGTCCCCCATCGCGTCAACGGGTGGTTCCACCGAGACCAGCAGGGCATCGTGGTGTCCGTGGTACGACGCCTCGATCTTGATGATCCGCTCGCGATCGGTGAATCCGCGCGCGAGACGGATCGCATCGAGGGTGGACTCGGTGCCGCTGTTGGTGAAGCGCCACTGCGGCTGGTGGAACCTGCGCGCCAGCTCGCGCGCGACCACGATGTTCTCGGCCACCGGCTGCGCGAAATGGGATCCGCGGTGGATCTGCGATTCGACCGCCGCGACGATCGCGGGATGGGCATGGCCGACGACCATGACCCCGAATCCATTGTGAAAATCGACGTACTCGTTGCCGTCGACGTCCCAGACGCGGCTCCCCTTCCCATGGTCGATGAACACCGGCTGCGGCGGCGTGTCCTGGAAGGAGCTGGGCACCCCGCGCGGGATGTACTCGGTCGCCTCCTTCCACAGGTCGCGCGAACGCGTACGTCGAGAACGGAAATCGGATTCCTCCCGGGCGGTCAGCGATGCGACCCGTTCCGAATCGACGTCACCCAAGCTCAAGCCCATCGACCAGGTCCCTCCAGCAGCCCGTGCGGATGCAGAAAATTCTACTGAACGCCTGTAGAATCAGGCTACGGTAGACGCTAACCCTGGGGACCGTCAAGCGGACGTCAGCGCCAGTCCAATCCGGTGACCTCGCCGTCCAGAATCTCGACGGTTCGGGTGGTGCACGGACCATGACCCCAGAGGGTCCATGTCCCGGTATCGAGGGACGGAAAGAGCGCGACGGCGAGCCGGCTACCGGACATCGGGCGCTCGTGCACGCCGGTGTGGGTTCGGTCGTCGGGCCGCCCGGCCGGGCTGACCTCGATCTCGGTGCAGAGGAGCGCTGCCGGCACGATCACCAGCAGCGCCCCCGTCCCCCCACCGATGTCGAGGACCGCCGGCCCGCTGGGAGCGGGACCGGCGGACTCGATCGTGTTCAACTCGGGGTGTCGAATCCGTTGAGCGGCGTGCCCAGGTACGGGAAGTGGTCGATGTACCGGCCGTTGCCGGGCACCGACCCTCCGCTGAACTGAGCGGCCGAGAAGTCGCTGACCGCACCCGCGGCGCCGTCAGGCGTGAAGCTCGGGTCGACCAGCGGGATGGTCGCGCCGGCGATGGCGCGGATCTCGATGGTGGCCACATCGTCGAACACCCGGCGGCCGTTCGGGAATCCGGCGAGGTCCCCGCCGAGGATGCCGTTCAGGCTCGGCGACGATGCCGGGGGAATCGCCATGTTGAGACGCAACAGGTCGGCCGGCGTCGAGCCGGTGTTGTTCTGGAATCCCGCGATGATCCCCGACGGGATGCCGGTGAGCAGGATCGCCTCGAGGTCGACGCGTGCGGGCGTATAGGCGGCGAGGTGCGGGAAGACGCCCGGGTAGAGCACCGGCAGCAGTCCGGCAAGCTCGGGATGAGCGTAGTTGGCCACGAACTGCGCATCGTTCTTGGGCTTGGTCGAATTCCAGAAGTCCTTCTTGCCGATGGGGATGACGACCTCGTTCACCAGGGGCATGCCGAGGCGCGACACCTGGACCCAGGGACCGATGTCCATCGTGTGACCGCCGTTCTCGAGCACCGTCGACTTGCGCCGGCTGGCCGTGGTGTAGACACCGATGACCGAGTCGGCGCTCGTCGGGTCGGTCGGCATCGCGCCGTTCGTGGCGAGATGGGTCTTGGGGATCTGCATCGCGATCGTGTGAACGTTGAGTTGCTTGGTCGAATCGACGCCGCCGACCGCGGGCAGGGGAATGAGATGGGCGTTCTGGAAGGGACGCAGCACGCCGAGGTCGAAGATCGACCCCAGGTCGACGTAGAAGCCCTCGCGCCGCTGGCCCGCGAAGACCCACCCGCCGTCGAGCGAATGAACCGCCGCCTGCGCCAGTGCGCTGTAATTCGGTGTGGAGCGCACGCCGACGTTGACCGGCGGGCAGGCGAGCCTCCTGGCGAGCACTTCCGCAGTGCCACGCGTGATCCGGGTCACCGAGTAGAACTGGCGGACGTTCCAGCTCGAGCTGGTCAGGCTGGTGATCGGACCCGTGTTGTAGAGGAACGTGTTCGGGTCGGTGTACTCGGTGGTGAACTGGAACTGGTAGGTGATCGCGTCCGCCACGGTGCCGCCGTTGGTGACGGTGATCTCGTACAGGACGTCGTCGCCGAAGTTGTAGAAGTTCGGTCCGCCGTCCGGCCCCTCGAGCGGGATGTAGTTGGCGATGAGCGTCACCGTGTCGGGATGATCCGGGCTGGTGAACGCGTAAAGGTCAGTACTGTCAGCAACCGGGTCTTTCGAGATTCCCGGCGCTTCACGATGCGAAGACATGGTTACCCCTCGTGAGGTTGTGAATGCTGTTGCGGTGCGTGCGTCAGCGCGCTGCGCGCTGAAGACGCCGGATGAGCTGCGGGTCTTTGGTCACGACCTCGCGATGGCCGACCATCACAGAGATCTCGCCGGTCGCCGCATCGCGAACGTATGCGGTCATCGGCTCACCCGACATCGGACCATCGCTCGCGCCGGCGACGTTCTGAGCCGCCTCCACGAGGGTGCTCGGCCCGGCGATCAGCCCCATCGCCGCGACTCCGCCCGCTGCCCCCACCGTTGTGGACAGAAACGTCCGCCGTGTCACCTTGGCCATGTGTACACCTCTCTGGGGCGGTCGTTGGCGATCCGGTTGGTCGTCTTGTCACCGCCCAGTCACCGCTTGGTACGCACGGCCCAGAGCACCGGATCACTGTCTCGCCGCACCGGTCGCGTCACCGGTCGCGAGGGTCCGAGCCTCAGGTCCAGTTGGGGACGCGCACCTCGACGTTGTCCAGATTGACCCGCGTCTCGATCGCCGGGAGCGGGTTCAGGCGATAGTCGCCCGGGTTGGCTGCCCCGGTGAGGTTGAAGCTCATCGGGTGGCACGGGCAGACCAGCCTGTTCTGCGCGGCCTGGGGGATCAGCGTGCATCCCTGGTGGGTGCACACCGCGCTGAGGCCGCGGATCTTGCCGTCAAGGGTGAAGAGCACTCCCTGGATGCCGCCGGCGGAGAACTGCTTGATCTTCCCCGGAGTCACCTCGGCGAGGGTCGCGACCGCGACCCAGGTGCTGATGTAGGGCTGGATCGTTCCGCCGCCACTGGCCGGTTCGGTCAGCGCCTCGGTGACGCGGTCGAGAGCGACGCCGCCCGCCACCGAGGCAGCCAGCGCCGCGAGCCCGCCGACCAGGAACCTGCGGCGGCGGATGCCCGCCTCGGTCCAATCAGGATCGTGGGCGGGCGCCTCGCGCAGCTGCCGGGCGAGGTTGTCGACGAATGCCGGCGACGGCGTGGAGCCACCCGGATGCGCCGCCCGAAGGCGCGTCGCAACCTGCATCGCCGCGGAATCATCACCGGCGGGCGAGCGGGGCGGTCGCCGGTTGGCAATCAGCGCGTTGACGAAACGCGTGAGGCGGCGATCAGCCTTCGACATCACGAACTCCGGTGGCCGCGGCGCGACGGAGCGCTCGCAGTTGCAGCACCTTGGCATTGGCGACGCTCACGCCCATCGCCGCAGCGGTCTCCCGTATGGAGTACCCCCGAAGGAACCTGAACTCGAGCACACTCCGATAATTCTCCGGCAGGCCGTCAAGAATCGGGCTGACGTCCACGTCACGCTCTGGTTCGGCGGGGGCGGCGGCGTCGCGCTGTTCATCGAACTCCATGAGGACCGTCCCGTGCCGCTGCCGCCAGACATCGGCGAGCACGCTGCGCGCCGTGGTCCGCAGGTAGGCGCCGATCTCCCCCGGGGAGACGTCGGATCGGAGCCGGGGCAACGCGCGGAGGAAGGTGGTCGAGGTCACGTCTTCAGCATCCGGGGTGTTGCCGGTTCTTGAGTAGACATATCGATAGAGGGGAGCCACGTGCTCCTGGTAGACGGACTCCCAGTCGCTCTGGCGATCTGGCGCGCCAACCACGCGAAGCGGGGGCGACGATTCGGCCATTGCCACGTTCGATGATGTCCTACGCCAGGGAGTTACGCAATCGCCACTTCAGGGCATGATTGACGCAGAGGGTTTTGCGATGAGTTCCGAGACTTCCCACGACCGCCTGATCGGCACGGTTTCGCTGATCCTGGATCGGATGGTGCATGTCCGGTTGACTGCGGTCGGCCTCAGCCGCCCCGAGACGATCGACCGGGTCCCGGTGGAGCCCGCAGCGTTCTGGGATGCAAGCCGGGTGCTGGATCCGCGCCCGATCCGGGTCAACCGCGAATGGGAGTCCCTCGGCGGCCCCAGGTGGCGTGAGCTGGAGCTCGAGGGCGACAGCGAAGGCCCGGGGGGCCACTGGGGCAGCCGCCGCCTGGTCGCGACCGCACATGTCCGGCGTGATCCTGGCCCGGCGCCGTTCGTTCTGCTGCTGCACGGCTATGCGGTACCTCAGACCACCTATGACCGATGGCTGGCCAAGCAGATGCGCCTCCGGGGCGCGCACACCGCGAGGCTCGACCTTCCATTGCACCTTCGCCGCACCCTGCCCGGTCAGCGCAGCGGAGACGGTTATTTCAGCCTTGATCCTGCGCACATCCGGGCGGTGGTTCGGCAATCCGTTGAAGACGCCGCCGCGGTGATCGCCTGGGCTCGTGCCGAGGTCAGTCCGAACGTGACAGTGGTGGGCGTCAGCCTTGGCGGCCTGATCGCCACCCTGCTCGCCGCCCAGCTCGATCTCGACCGGGTGATCGCGGTCGCGCCCTTCTGCGACCCCGCGGCCACGCTGTCGCAGCGGCCGCCCACCCCCTCGCTTCGCCACCTCGGCATGATCGGCGAGTACAGCGGGTCCTGGGGGCCGGACCGAGCGAGCGCCGGCCGCTTCCTGGACTCGACGCTCGCACCGCTGGTCGCCCGGAACTTCACCCCGCGGACGCCGGGGGATCGGATCACCCTGGTGCGTGCCATGCAGGACCTGGTGGTTGGACCCGACCCGGTCACCCGTCTCAGCACCGAGTGGGAGACGGACCTGTGGACCTACCCGCACGGTCACATGACGGTGATGAGCGCGAGCGGGATCGCGCGCCGGATCGCGGATCGAGCCACCACGATCCACGACGATCCCGGCCTGCCCGTCGCCGTATGACGGTGACCCGACCGGTGCTTCGCCGCGAGGGCGTGACTCGGAACGGCCGGCCATATGCGATCAGGCCGTCGCAGGATGCGGACGCCCCCGGACTGGCCGGGCTCATCGACGCGGTGGCAGGCGAGGGCGAATTGATCGCGGCGGTGCCGGGTGAACTCGACACCATCGAGCAAAGCGCGCGGCTCGTGTCCATCGTCCTCGAGGGTGGCCTGACCCTGACCCTCGAGGTCGACGGCGTCCCCGCCGGCCACGTGATGGTGCAGCGCCGGGCCGGACGCCATTACGCGCACGTCGGTGAAATAGCCATCCTTGTCAGCAACGCGCAGCGCGGGTCTGGGCTCGGACGGATCCTGATGGAGATGGCGATTGACTGGGGGCGAGCGGTCGGCCTCGCCAAGATCAGCCTTCGCGTGTTTCCCGACAACACGCGCGCCATCGCGCTCTATCGATCGCTCGGGTTCGAGGAGGAAGGCCTGGCACGGCGCGAGGTGCGCATGCCCGGCGGGGACCGGGACATGCTGCTCATGGGCCTCGCCCTGGGCGGACCTGACGTGACCGGCGGCCCTGCTATCCTGCGAAACGAATGAGCGACTCGCGCCCGATCGGCGTGTTCGACTCCGGTGTCGGCGGCCTGACCGTGCTCCGCGAGATCCGTCACCAGATGCCGGGCGAAGCGCTCATCTATGTGGCCGATCTGGAGCACTTCCCCTACGGACCTCGTTCGCAGAGCCAGGTCCGTGGGCTCGCCCTCGACATCATCGCAATGCTCACGGCGATGGACACCAAGCTCGTGGTGATCGCCTGCAACACCGCAACCGCCGCCGCGCTCCACATCGCGCGGGAGCGTTTCGACATCCCGGTGGTCGGCGTCATCGCTCCAGGGGCGCAGGCGGCAGCCGCGGCCACGCGCAACGGAAGGGTCGCCGTCCTCAGCACCGAGGGGACCCGAGCGAGCGGGGAATACGTCCATGCCATCAAGGAGGCCAACCCGGGGATCGCAGTCCTCAGTGAGGTCGCTGCCGACCTTGTCGAGATCGTCGAGGACGGGGACGCCGACACCCCGAGGGCGGACGCCGCCCTGGCGCCGGTGGTCGACCGTATCTTCGATTGGNNGTGCTCAACCGTATCTTCGATTGGCGGGCGGACACGCTGGTCCTCGGGTGCACGCACTACCCGCTGCTCCGTCCGGCGTTGAGCCGCATCGTCGGAACCCGGCGGCTCCGTGTCGTGGACAGCGCGGACACGACCGCCGCTCGTGTCAAGCGGATCGTCGCGGTCAACCGGATCGGCGCTGAAGGGGTATCCGCGACCGGCTCCGAGACCCTTGCGGCGCGGACCGAGCTGCTGGTCACCGCGGCGCCCGCGCGGTTCCGGACCAGTGCCGCCCGGATCTTCGACGAGCCCCTCCCTGAACCCCGCCTGGTCCGGCCGGTGCCCCAGGCGATTCGGGTGGCTGCGGGGTCATGAGCATCGCCGCCGAGGAACTCCTGGAGCCGATTTCCGCGGAACTCATCGAGTTCGAGCGGCGCCTCGACGCCGAGATCGCGTCCGACCTGGGGCCGATGGCGAGTGCCATGTCGCACATCGTCAAGGCGGGCGGCAAGCGTCTCCGGCCGGCGCTGGTCATCCTCGCCGCCCAGCTCGGCGACGCCGACTCGAGCAACGTGTTCAACCTGGCGATGGGGATCGAGTTCATCCACACCGCGACCCTGGTCCACGACGACCTCATCGACAAGGCACCGACGCGGCGCGGGATCAGGACCATCCACGAGGCGCTCGGACCCGACCCTGCCGTGATCATCGGTGACTACTATTTCGCCAAGGGCGCCTATCTCCTCGCGGAAATCGGGATGCCGGCGATCGACTCGGCGATCAGCCACGCGGTTATGACCATCTGCATGGGCGAGCTGCTGCAGATGACCAGCCGCAACGAGTACGAACAGTCCCTCGCCGACTACCACCGCAAGATCGGCCGGAAGACGGCGACGCTGGTGAGCACCAGTTGCTACGGCGGCGGCTTGATCGCGGGCCTGGACGCGCCGTCGGTCGAGAGCCTGCGCCGGTACGGTCACAGTCTCGGCATGGCATTTCAGATCGCCGATGACGTCCTCGACTACGTCGCGACCACCGCCGAAGTGGGCAAACCGGTTGGCGCCGACCTTCGTCAGGGGACGGTGACGCTACCGCTGATGCTGGCCCTCAAGGACCGCGAGGTCGGCACCCGCCTTCAGCGGATTCTGGCCAAGAATGACCTCAACGAGGAGGACTTCGATACCGTGGTGAGCCTGGTTCGCGGGTCGGATGCGATTGCCGCCGCGGAGCGAAGCGCGCAGGAGTTCGCGCGTGAAGCCGCGGCCGAGTTGAAGAGCTTCCCGGAGTCGGCTGCGCGCGAAACCCTGGAGCGCGTCTGCGACTACGTCGTCGAGCGCAGGATCTGATTCGGAGCGCCGGCCGGTTCGGTCGGCCTGCTCACAGCGCGCCGAGCCGGCGAACCTCCGACCCGAAGGCACGAGCCCAGACCGCCAGCATCAGGGCGGCGGCGACGTACCCGAGAGCCTCGACCACGGTCGCCGGCATGGTGGTGGTGACCTGCCGGTCGCCCGACTGCGCGGCCATGACGCTGGCAACCGTGCGGGCCACGTCGATGGCAGCGAGGACGCACACCACCACCAGCGCGCAACGAACGATTCGATACTCACGCCGGAGCCCGGCGCGGAGCTGGCCGAGCGTCTGGTGTTCGACCGAGGTGCGCCCCGGCGGGGGTTCGGTCGCTCCGTGGCGGAGCCGCAGCACGGCGGCGGCAAAGCAGAGTGCCGCAACCCAGCCCGGCCAGAGCGTTCGCAGGGTTGACCCCGTGGCGATGACGGTTTGCAGCGGATTGAGCGACACGTGTACGGCGAGCTGGCCGGCCAGGGTCTGGTGCAGGCGAACGAGCAACGTGCCGGCGACGCCGCACACGGCCGCGACCGCCGCCACCGCGAGAAAACGCAGCGCGATCGGACCGCGGTCGAGGAAGACGAGCTCGGTGAGTTGTGCGTCGCGCTGTGGCTGCACCGTGGCATTGTAAGTTCGGTCGATGTCGCGAACCAGAAAAACCACACCACGCAGGATTCGCGTCGCCACCTACAACATCCTGCTCGGAGGCGAGCAGCGCCGCGAGCTGGTTCGCAATGTGCTCCGACGTATCGACGCCGATGTCGTCGCGCTCCAGGAGGTTCGCGAGGTGGATCGCATCCGCGACCTGGCCGAGGACCTCGGCATGGAGATGTTCCTCGGGGAGCCGAGCGACCCCGACTCGCCGATGCACACGGCGATCCTCACGCGCCTCCCGGTCCGGGCCTGGCGCAACCGCCGTCACCACGGCCGCATGCTGCGCTCGCACCTGCATTGCGATATCGAGACGGGCGGCTCCGAGCTGCCGGTGATCGGAGTCCACTGCCTGCACCTCGCGGCGCGTTTTGGTGATCGCAACAAAGGGGAGGCGAGGCGCATCCGCGAAATCGGCGCGGTGCTCACCGATATCGCTGACGAGCCGGTTTTGCCGCACATGCTCATCGGCGACTTCAACGCGCTCTCGCCGGGCGACGACATCCTTGCGACCTCGTTCTTTCGGCGCATGAACGATCTGCGCCGGGCCGGCCTGCTCGTGGTGGGATCCAACGGCATTCTCACTCCGTTGGCACCCCACGGAAACAGCACGGATGACGGCCTCGCCGATCGCTGGCGTCGAGCCGGTGTGGATCCGCGCCTCCTCGGCGGTATCCCGGCACTGCCTCGCGTCGTCGCGCCACTGACCGTCGGCCTGCCGGTGTCGCGCGCCATGGACCGTTTCCTGGGCCGCCTGATCGAGCGCTGGACGGTCGAGCGCCTGCTCAAGGAGGGCTACGTCGACTGTTACCGGCACGTCCATCCGCGCGCCAGAGGGCTCACCTGCGCGACCTGGCAGCTCTCAGCGCGCGTCGACTACATCTTCGCCACCGACGACCTCGCGGCCCACGTGGTCGGGGCGGACGTTGTCGGAGCCAGAACGTGGCCAGACCCCGACGCCGCGGTGGCGTCCGACCACTACCCGGTCGTGGCCGACTTCGGCGTCTGACACGGCTGGGGCGGTGCCGCGCCGCTCGTCTCAGCCCCCGAGGCTGCCTCCGTTGATGTTGATCGAGGACACCGCCGTGTAGATGAGGGCGAGGAAGAGGATCGAGATCACCAGCGCGACGATCCCGGTGACCAGCCCGGTGATCGCCATGCCCTTTCCGCCCCCGCCATGGGCATTCGAGTGGCGGATACCGAGGGCCCCGAAGATGATCGCCAGGGCCCCGAGCACGATGCTGAGATAGTCGACGAACGGGATCCAGCAGAGCACCACCGCGACGATGCCGCAGACGCCACCGGCGACCCCGAGACCGTTACCGGGTTGGGCGACGGCATACGGTTGTTGCGGGTAGTACCCATAAGGAGCGCCCTGGGGCGGCGGATACCCCGGCTGGGGTGGGAGCCCGGGTGATGGCGGGGGATTGTCGGGCTGGGCTCCTCCCCATGCCGGCGGCTGCGGAGCCTCCGGGGCGTCAGGCATGTCGCTCTCCGTCGCCCGCCACCGTCAGGAGCACGTCACATGCCCCTGACGATACGGACCGCTCCTGTCGGTCGGCAAATCCTGGCGTCAGACGCTGGGGGGAGGCGGTGGTGGCGGCGTGCCATACCCACCGGGAGGATTGCCGTACCCACCCGTCGGTCCAGCGGTCACCAGCGGTGCCTCGCCGGGAAAGCGGCTGATGATCACGATGTACCAGACGATCGCGTAGATGATCACGTCGATGATCAGACCAACGATGGCTCCGCCGTAGCCGACTCCGAGGACCGCGTAGCCGGCGTAGAAGATGATCGTCCCGATGGTGCTGACGATCCCGCCGAGAAATCCCAGTGCGAGGCCGTAGATGACCAGGCGCTTCCCCTCGCGATTGAGCTGATACATCTGGTAGGCGCCGTAGGTGCCAACGCACACACCGACCAGTCCGATGATCGCTCCCAGGAGCCACAGGATGGGGAAACCACAGCCTCCGAGCGAGCACGCCCCGAAGGTGGCGGTGAGGCCGAGGATGCCGAAGATGATGCCGATTGCACCCAGGATCAGCAGTACCAATCCCAGCGTCTTGGCCGGGATATTCAGCTTGAACGGTGGATCTGCTGCGAAAGGCGGGTCGGTCAGAATGTTGGCCATTGCTTCGGGTGGTTCCTCCCAGGGTGAATGAGCAGCTGTTCATCGCCGTGGACCGGGGCGCCACGTCCCCCGATCGCGGATCGCTGGATTATGGGGTAAGCAGACCCTCGTGGGAAAGGCCTTCGCGACCAATTCGGCGACGGTCGGGATGGAGCCGTCGTAGCACTGCGGCGGTGCAAAGACCCGCCGCCGCAATCAGAGCCAGAAAGATTCCAATGCCGAGCGAACGTCCGGTGGCTCTCGCCAGGATCAGCTGAATGAGCACGCTGCCCATCGCCACTGCGGCCGCAGTGGCATGTGCCGTGGTCTCCGGAATATATGGTGTGACCACGTCGTCAACGAATCCGCGCCCGATCAGAAGGAGGAGGATCGTGGCGGCAATTGCGATGAAGAACAGATCGCCGAACGCCGAGGCGCGAAAGGCGTTGACCGATATGTGGGAAGTGCCGGCGGCATAGGCGTACCAGGGCAGGAACGCCACCAGGACGCCGAGGGCGGCGGATACGGTACCGATCGCCTCGGCCCTGTTGATGTGGCTGGGCAATGCAATGTCCTCGAGATGAACCTGGATGAAGTACCGGACCGCATTGACGCGAACCCGGATGAGTGTGGTTGGTTCGAGTGGATGGTATGCAGCGCTGGGCGTACTGTCAACGCCGCCGGCGCGATCGACCACTCGAGACAGCGCCCTTCGGAGCTCCACCTGGAGGCACGACACCCGCATCCGCGGCAAATACCGGGGGCTTTCCAGCCAGGAGGAGGTCGCCGAGCGTGCGCCAGCTGAAGCGCTCGCCTCCGCGCTTCACCAGCTCGACGAAACACGCCGCGGTCGCCTCGGCGTCTGCGAGCGCGTGGTGCGGCCTGCGGTGCACGACGCCCAGCTCGCGACATAGCCGTTCAAGTCCGATCGTGTCCTTGAGATCGAAGAGCTTCGCCGCGAGCCTGGTGGTGTCGACGTTGTCCGCATCGAGGCTCGATCCGATGGCGCGGCCGATGAGTCGCGTGTCGAACGCGTCGGCGCTGTGTTCCACGAGCACCGCCCCTTTCGTGAAGCGCTGAAACCGTTCGACCACGATCGAGACCGGGGGCGCGCCGTTGAGGGTCGACGCGTCGATGCCGTGAATGCGTCGCGCATACGGGTTGATCCGATCGTTGCTGTGCACCAGCGTCTCGAAGCTCATCAGGTGATCGCGCAATGTGAAGGCGACCGCGCCGAGCTCAACGAGGTGGTGCGGGGATTGCCCCGTGGTCTCGCAATCCAGGGCGACGAAATGCAGGTCCTCGATCAGGGTTTCCGGCGACGGTCGCTCGGCAGACCAGGAATCGAGTGCATCGTCGAGCGTGGCGAACGGCTCGGCTCCCGCCGGACCGAGGCGCGGTAGAAATTTGTCGCCCGTGGGGACCCTCCCTCGGCGGCGACCGTATCGCCGGCGAGCTTCCATACACCCACATCCTAGAACTCCTGGGCAGGAGAACCGGTGGGGACGCACCGGAAACCTATACTCGCTCGTGATGCGACTGGTAGCCGCCGGGCTGAGCTTTCGCACCGCTCCACTGGCTGTACGGGAGGCTGCGGCCATCCCAGCGGCGCGTGCTGCAACGACCCTGCGATACCTCGTGGGACATGCGGGCCTGCACGGCGCGGCAGTGCTTTCCACCTGCAATCGAACCGACTTCTACGTGGTCTGCCCTGACCACCTCAGCGCCGAGGTGACCCCCCGCCTGGCTCGATACCTCGATCCGGGCGGCGCGGGCGAGGTCGAACGCCACATGGTCACCCTCGAGGACCGTGCTGCCGCTGAGCACATGTTCCGGGTGGCGAGCGGCCTCGAGAGCATGGTGATCGGCGAGGCGCAGGTGCTCGGCCAGTTCAAGGACGCACATCGGGTCGCCACCGAGGCGGGGACGGTGGACGCTCGCCTCGACTACGTGATGCGCCGGGCCGTCTCGACCGCCAAGCGCGTCCGTACCGAAACATTGCTCGGCCGGGGTGCGGCGAGCCTCAGCGAGGTCGCCGTCGAGTGCGCGCGCGCGTCCTGCGGCGACCTCGATGGCAAGGGTGTCCTGCTCATCGGCGCGGGAAAGATGAGCCGCCTGGCCGCCGATCGCCTGCACGACCAGGGAGCGCGGATCATGACCACCTCGCGGGGTGAGTCGAGCCGCCGGCTGGCCAAGGCGGTCGGTGCGGAATCGGTCGCCCTCGGGGCGATCGCGGAGGTTGCTGACGGGGTTGACGTGATCATCGCGTCCACCAACAGCGCGACGACGGTCCTCGACGCCGCAGCGGTCGAGGTGCTGCAGCGCCGGCGCGGCCGCCGGCCGCTGTGCATCGTCGACATGGCGGTGCCGCGCGACATCGACTCCGCGGCCGCCGACGTGCCGGGAGTGACCCTGATAGACATCGATGAGCTCGGACGGCGGGTCGGGCAGCGGCTCGATCAGCGCCGGGAAACCGTGCCCGCGGCCGAAGCGATCATCGACGTCGAGCTCGAGAAGACGGTCACCGTGATCGGTCAGCGCGACACGGCCGGCCCGACCATCGCCGCCCTCGTCGAGTGGGCCGAGCAACTGCGCGCCCAGGAGGTGGCTCGAACCTTCGGCAACGGGCGTCCCATCGATGACGCGACCCGAGAGCGGGTCGAGATGCTGACCAGGAGCATGGTGCGCAAGCTCCTGCATGGACCGGTCACCCGTCTGCGTGAAGCGGGAGACCCCGCGACCACGGTGGCGATCCGCGAGGCGTTCCGGCTCGACCGCTGATGCCGGCCGCGGACATCTCGACGCTCCGGCTGGCGACGCGTGGCAGCGCGCTCGCGCTGCGACAGTCCGCGCTGGCTGCGGACGCGCTGCGCGAGGCCGGGCTCAGTGAGGTGGAGCAGCTGATCATCCGCACCGAGGGCGATCGCCGCACCGATGCCCCGATCGATCAACTCGAGGGCCAGGGGTGGTTCACCGCCGACCTCGAGCGCAGCCTCCTGGACGGCCGGGCGGACGTGGCGGTGCACAGCGCGAAGGATCTCCCATCGGCGCTGGCGCCAGGTCTCAGCGTTTCCGCGTACCTCGTGCGAGCCGATGCTCGGGACGGGGTCGTATCGGCCACCGGCCGTCGGCTGGACGAGCTGCCGCCCGGGGCGACCGTGGGGACCAGCAGCGCCAGGCGAGCCGGGCTGCTCGCGGCGCTCTACCCGGGACTGAAGGCTGTGCCGATCCGCGGCAATGTCGACACTCGGCTACGGAAGCTCGACACCGGCGAGGTCGATGCGCTCGTGCTCGCGTGCGCGGGGATCGATCGGCTGGAGCTCGGCGATCGGCTCACCCAACGCCTCGATCCCCTGGCGTTCGTGCCCTCTCCGGCGCAGGGTGCCATCGCGCTGGAGACGGTCACCGGCTCGCCTCCGGCACGCGCCTGCGAGCCGGTCGACGATCGCTCGACCCGGTTGGCGGTGACCGCCGAACGAGCGGTGCTCGGCGCTCTCGGCGGGGGGTGCCTGCTGCCACTCGGCGCCTGGGCACGGGTCGAGGATGGCGCGTTGGTGCTCGTCGCCGCGCTGGTGGTTGCAGGGTCGATTCGCAGAGCGGACGCCGGAGGCAGCCTGGAGGATCCCGAAGCGCTCGGTGAGGCGGTGGCGGCCCGGCTTCGATGACCGGGGCCTCGCTCCCGCTCGCCGGACGGCGGGTTCTGGTGACGCGAACTCGCGAGCAGGCCGAGGGACTCGTCGACAGGCTGCACGACGCGGGTGCATCGGTGGAAGTCGTCCCGCTGATCGCCACCGTCCCCATCGCCGCACCCGAAGCCATCGTGGCGTGCGCGGCCCGGAACGCCGCCGCCCCACCACCTCGGTGGGTGGCCTTCAGCAGCGCCACCGCCGTTCGCCTCGTGATCGGCGCCGCCGGGGCGCCCGCGCTGTCGGGGATGCTCATCGCAGCCGTCGGACCAGCGACCGCCGCCGCGCTGATCTCTGCGGGTGCCACGCCCCAGGTGGTCGCGAGCGAGCACGACGCGGACGGGCTGGCGACGGCGATGCTCCAGGCCGGGATGGCCGGCGCGACAGTCTGGCTCCCCGTCGCGGAAGGAGCGCGCGGCGATCTCGCAGAGCGCCTGCGCGCAGCGGGAGCGGCTGTGAACGTGCAACCCATCTATCGAAGCGTCATGCCGGCCGCCGCGCCTGATCGACTCCGGGCCGCGTTTGCCGCCGGCGTCGACGCGATCACCCTGACCAGCGGGAGCACCGCACGAAACCTCGCTCGCGCGATGGGCGCCGACGGAGTGCCCTCGGGCGTACCGATCGTGTGCATCGGTGTGCAGACGGCGGCCGAGGCGCGCGCCGCCGGGCTCACCGTCCAGGCGGTCGCGCCGGAAGCGTCGGTGCACGGATTGGTGGCCGCGCTAACGGAGTGTCTGACCCCCCAGCCGCTACGCTGATAGATGACATGGGATTCCCTTCCGAACGACCACGCCGTCTCCGCCGCACCCCGGCGCTGCGCCGTCTGGCCCGGGAGTCGAGGCTCAGTCCGGGCCAGTTGATTCACCCCGCGTTCATTCGTGAGGGCCTCCAATCGCCCCAGCCGATCGGGTCGATGCCGGGTCAGAGCCACGAGAGCATCGAGTCACTGTGCACGACGGTGGAGGAGACGATCGGGCTCGGTCTCGGCGGCGTTCTGCTCTTCGGGCTCCCCGCCGCCAAGGACGCGCAGGGGTCCGGCGCGTTTGCTGATGACGGCATCGTCCAGCAGTCGATCCGGGCGCTGCGCACACGTTTCGGAGACGCGTGCGTGGTGATCGCCGACTGCTGCCTCTGCGAGTACACGGACCACGGGCACTGCGGTTTTCTGCTCGACAGCGGTGAGGTCGACAACGATGCGACCCTCGAGCTGTATGCGCGGACCGCGGTGAGCCAGGCGGCGGCAGGCGCCGACATCATCGCGCCGAGCGGGATGATGGACGGGCAGGTTGCCGCGATCCGCGAGGCGCTGGACATGTCGGGTTTCACCGATACCGCGATCCTCGCCTACAGCGCGAAGTTCGCCACCGTCCTGTATGGACCCTTCCGTGACGCGGCCGAATGCGCGCCACGTTCTGGGGACCGCCGCTCGTACCAGATGGACCCGGCCAATCAGCGCGAGGCCATCCGCGAAGCGATGCTCGATGTTGAGGAGGGCGCGGACATGGTCATGGTCAAGCC
>PKWB01000136.1:0-887 GCA_003131685.1 Candidatus Dormiibacterota bacterium | reverse complement strand
GCGGTTCTCGAGGCCCTGGGCGGCATCCGCCGCGCCGGAGCCGACATGATCATCACGTACCACGCGCGTGCCGCCGCGGGCTGGCTCGCCGAGACCAAGGAGTGAATCGGTGCAAGGAGTCGATCCATGAGTGACCCGTCCGGCGGCAGGCGCCGCCTTCCATTGGTGCTGGGATCGGGTGGCGTCGTGATCATCGCGATTGTGGCGATCGCCATCGGCGTCAACGGCGCNNGCGCTGCCGACGCCGACCCCCGCAGCGACTCCGAGCCCAACCGTCTCTGCGACTCCGTCGCCAACGGCCGCCCCCACGATCCCGTTCGCGGACTGCACGAAAACGACGTTCGGCGCAGTGCTGGCGCCGCTGCACGCGCCGGCGAGTGTCCACACGTACAGCGCGGCGCCGGCGATGACCATCAACACCGCCAAGCTGTACCAGGCGACGATCGTCACTTCGAAGGGGAATATCGTCCTCTGCCTGCAGCCGGATCTCGCGCCGACCACGGTGAACGTGTTCGTGACCCTGGCGCGGAATCATTTCTACGACGGCATCCCGTTCCATCGGGTGGTCGCAAGCTTCGTCATCCAGGGCGGTGATCCCCAATGCATCGGCAATGTCCCATCACTGCCCGCGACGCCATCCGGCACCTGCGGGGGCGGCGGCCCGGGATTCCAGTTCAACGACGAGCCGGTGCATCAGCAGTACGTCGAAGGCGCGGTGGCGATGGCCAACAGCGGCGCCAACACCAACGGTTCGCAGTACTTCATCTGCATCGCCAACGATTCGCAGCTGGCGGCCTCCTACAACCTCTTCGGCAAGGTCGAGAGCGGGATCAGCGTTGCGCTCAAGATCGTCCAGGGCGATCTCATGAAGTCGATCACGGTGCGAG
>PKWB01000069.1:156-23308 GCA_003131685.1 Candidatus Dormiibacterota bacterium | reverse complement strand
CGCTGCCCACGTAGTACACGAAATGCAGGAGTCCCGAGGGCCCGCTTTCAGGCGCGTGAACAACTCCGATGACGGGATAGGTCCAGCTCCCGCTGGCTTTGACGGTGAGGTCACCGTTCGATTCGAGCTGGCCGGTGGTCCTAACGGTGCTCACCGTGTTCGAACCGGCATTCTGGCTCACGTACGTCACGGCTGAACCGCTGACCGCGCTGACGATCAGCACATGCCCGCCGGGCTCAAAGCTACGTCCGTCTATGACATTGACTGAGACGACATCGCCGGGGCCGACGTATGTGACCAAGCCCTGAGCCTGCTTCTGGAGACTGGATGGAGCCTCGTCGAACATCGAATCCCGAGCGCTCTCCGAGCTCCGTCCGCCGTTTCCGTGCCATGTTGAGGTGATCCATCCCTTAGTCACGTAGAGGCGATTGACTAGCTCGACACACTGCCATTCGGTGCCGGTAGTCACGGCCTTGCCCGAAGGAGTGGTGGCCGAGTTCTTACAACCACCTACAAATTCGGAATTTGAACCGTTCGAGTACACCGGGACGCCGGTGAAGCCCCCCGGCCACGAACCACCCAGCAATGTGGCCCCGAAATTCCCGCCATCGCCGCAGGTGGCTGCGCTGACGGGCGGCGCAGTCGCCGAATCGACTCCGGCCATGCCCACCGGGGCCAGCATCATTCCCACGGCTAGACGTGCGAGAAACGCACGTAGTCCTCGGTTCCTGCCATTGGCTATATGGTTAATCATCGTCGGACCACCTTCTCGCTTCCACCGCCCCTACACCTGCGGCGACATGGTAGCCCAAACGAACCCACCAACACCCCGGAAGCGCCCTGGTGCCCGGCAATCCGGCGGAGCTACGGCTGTCCTGACACGGGAATTTTCGGCGGATGATGCGACGTGATGTCCCGTAATGTGGTGTAAATCCGGGGTGACCTCAGGACTGCCAACGAGGTAGAACGGTCATCGTCGGCGACCGCGTCATGTCGCAGGTACAGCATTCAGACGACGCTGACCTTCGCCTCCGCCGCTTCTTGCACAGGGACGCCGAGGTTGTGTCACTGATCCAGGATTGTCCTATTTATCCAAACAGTGCCGCTATGCGCCGTTCCGAGCTGTATACCGTGCGCTGACTCACCTTCCTCGATCATTGGCATCGACTAACGCGTGTCACCAACAAACCCCGAGGAGACTTGTGGAACACTGAGTGCCCGGCTAAGGGGTGTTCGAACTCTGAAGTTAGTCTCGAACCAGCACAACGCGGTCTGCAGGGATTTCGGCGGCCTCCGGACATAGCGTTAACAGCTCCTCGGAAACGAAGAACCTGCGGCCATACCGCTCAAGAAGCGGAGTCCTGTATTCACGTAGCAGAACACCAAGAACTGCGTCCAAAGCGGTGATGGACTTTGCTGCAACCAAATCCGGGTGACGTCGTAATAGCGAGTCCAAGTCGGCGGCTTCTAGATCAGCAGCGAGAACAAGTTCTGCGGCGGTCTCGGCTAGCCGCCTCTTGTCACGTGGGAGTGCCTCCTCGTCAAAGCGTTCCCTAAGCACCCCCAGTGTTGCCACCTGCCGAATGAGCTCGGTGGGCAA
Source organism: Candidatus Dormiibacterota bacterium (assembly GCA_003131685.1). GTDB lineage: Bacteria > Chloroflexota > Dormibacteria > Aeolococcales > Aeolococcaceae > Palsa-851. The sequence continues at coordinate 21,708 of PKWB01000069.1, read as the reverse complement.
CGTGACACTCTGCTCGATGAGTGCGGCGGAAGTCTCCATGCTGTCCAACGTATTGTCGATCAGCTCCAAAGCCGCACGTAACTGTGCGACGAGGCGAAACTTCGCCCAATCCAAGGTCGAGCCCTTGTAGTCAAAACCGTGCGTGACCTGGTCGAGAGCATGTTGAACAGCTGAGGTTAGCTGGACTTCGACGACCAGACCCGCCAAATCGTCGTTGCGTTCGAGAAACTCTTCGGGCGGCTTGACGATTAGATGGCGCTCTCGGTACCGGAACTCGCTCGGGTCGACGACGCGTTCTTTCTCGCTGACTAGTTGAAATGCCGCTCGCACCACGGCGGCTATGGGCTCTATCTCGCTCCGTCGGAGGACCACGACTTTGACGCCGACGAGGTCTTCCACTTGTCGGAGCGACTCGTAGCGACCTGTTTGCAGCTTCTGATAGAGACTGGGCAGCTCCTTGACTCGCGGATCAATAACCACAGGGTTCGCCGGCCCGAGCTCTGCAGCGAGCCTCGTCTGGGTGTACGCCGCAAGCTTCTCAAGAGATCCTCGTAGAGCTGCATACGCCGATGCGAGCGCGGCGGGTTCCATGTCGTCGCGATCAGGACGACGTCAGTACAGTGAAGAGTATCTCTGCTCGAAATTCACGATTAGGTTTCTTGTTAGAACCCTGTCGAGCGGCAAGCAGATAGCGCTGTGATCGTTCCGAAGCCTGCTCATCGATCTCGGCTTGGAACCTGACCAAACGAGCTGCGGCCGTGGATGGCCTGAGCCTACGCTGCGCGACGACGATGTTGCACGTCGTTGCCCACAGCGAGTAGAAGTCGGCGACGTTGGAGAAGCGCGTCGCGTCCAGCCGAAGAGATTCATTGATTGCTGCGAGAAACTCCATCGCGTTACGAACCAGAAGATCAGTTCGGCGCTCGGTTGGAATCTCATCATCGTATTTGGCATAGATCTCGTCGAGATACTCCTTGCCATCCTGAATGCCAGCGAGTGCAACGACGTAGAACTCGGAGATGTACTCGACATCGAGCATTCTGCGGCGGCGCGCTTGTGTGACAACTCCGATCTCCGACCAGAAGTCGTCCTCCGCGAGCGTTTCCATCTTCGTAATGAAGGCCCCGCCGTAGCGGGCGTGCCGCAACTCTTGCTTATTTAGCTTAGCGACATTCCTGTTGAGGCGGTCGAAGACTTGGTTAAGTTCCGCCGGTCCAGCATTCTGAATGTTCTCAACAGTGAATTTGTAGCTGAGAATGTGGGTTTTGACGGGCTTTGGAAGATCAGAGTAATAGGTATCGGCCAAGCCAAGGTCTTCTAAGGAATCCGGTGTCGGGAACTCATCCGACATGAAGCTGAAGAGTGACGTCAATCTTTGCTTACCGTCGATGACTCTGTACTGGGTCGGGCCGTCAGGGTTGATCTCCACCTCGACGAAGATGGCCTGGGTCGGATAGTTGCGGATTACGGAGTCAACAAAGAACCTGCGGAACTCCATGTTCCAAATGCTGCGTCGTTGATACGGGGGATCCAGGTCCAAGCGGCCCGCCGAGTGAAGGTCAACGAACCAACTGGCCTGCTGAGTGTTCGGATTCCGTTCAAACGGTGTGGCGTCCTTGGGCATGGTGCGTGTGCGGTGTCCTCTGATCATCCGGATCCTTGTTCGGAATCCTACTGGAACCGTGATGCGTGAATTTGATTGGAGGCTGAGGAGTCACACGATCCGTATCGGATCTGGCCAACTCATGAAGTCCTTGCATCGGGCACGCCGGCTCAGTTCTCGACGTTCCTGAGATCAAGTCTCGACAAGCGTGGCGGACCACGCGTCTTGGACGTTCGACCCGGTCGGAGCGCCAGGCGCCCCCGACTGAGCGGATGGCGGCCTCTGCAGATGACGCGCTGGTTCCAAAGGGACGCGGATGCTCCGCGACCGCGACACGATCGGCGGTGCGGCCGCGGCCACGAAAGACCCTGAGAGCGGCGACCGGATCAACTGCCGAGAAGCTGAGCGGTGCCCTTCGGGGCACCGGCGAAGTAGGGCTAGTTGCGCTCTCGTGCTCGACTGACACAACGTCGCGGGGTATCAGCTGTGGCGTTGATCTGCCACAACCGCGCCCTCGATCGAGATGCGCGTTGGATGGGACCGGCCTATGGTCACGTAATGAGAAGTTTGGCGCTCTAGTTGTGCCCGCAGCTCTTGGCCGTAGTGCGTTCACTCGCTTTGATTGACTCAATGGGGCCGATCATCATCATCGACTAATCTCTTGGCGCTCGCACGGGCGCGAAGAACGGATTGTAGGGGAACCGAGCAACGGACCCACTGGCGGCGTAGGCGCAAGGCGCGTGTGGATGTCCCTATTGGCTCGCTCAGGTTGCGCCAGTGAGCAAGCCCGCTACTAGGTGGAACGGTATGCCGGTTGATCCGGCCTTGTGGTAACAGGCCAAACAAGTCCCACTTATTCTGGGACCGAGGTGTGGCCGCACGGCTGTTCCGCAATCAGCAGGATTCGGCTTGTGGGGGCCTCGGAGTGCTGGCTGCTTTAGACCAGCCGCATCCACGACCATAGCGCGTCGGCGCTTGTCCTTGCGGGCCGCTCTGGCCTCTCCGCGCACTCGGACGGGCGCGTCCATCGTCAAATGGGGGTCCGCGTAAAGATGGCCGTGATGACCTGTAGGGTTCGCATGTGAGAATGCCCAGCGCTCACGTTTTGGCTGGTCAGTGTAAACCCGTCTCGCGCTTGCTTGACGATTTCCTTTTGCAGTTCCGCAGCAACGTGTCCGGGCCTACTCGTTAGCGTCCATATCCGCGTATTATCTGCTGCGGCCTTCGCGTCGGCCTTGCGTTCAACAGAGGCATTGTGGCGAGCATTGAGCTTTTCCCAACGGGTGGGCTCAGCGGCCACGCCTGTCTCATCATCCACGGTGGTCTCGGCGGCGGCCTTGGCGGCCTGATGGGCAACGCCAGCGTTGACGCCAGCGGCAACGGCCTTGGCAGCGAGTTTCGAGGTTCCGAGGGTCGAAACGGCTGCTACCTTGCTCAGTAGTCCCATGTCGGTTCTCCTAAGGTGCGGTGGTCTGCACCGCTACCTTGAGAGTGGCCCCTGTGTGACGGGCGGTGGTGGTCGTGCTGCCACAAGGCTGCCCTGATCTTGTGTGCTGGCAGCAACTAGCCTTGCCTTACTACCTACCTATTTAAGGTGCCCCGCGTGTGGGGCGTTTCAACTCAGGCCAAAGGGCAACAATCCTCGCCTTCAGGAGGTGGCCACTTACCTCTGCCTGTGAGATCACCTCGCATACGTATGGCCAAGGAGTGGGGTGGGACCACCTGCACTTGAAACGAGCATGGAGCAACATCCAAAGAGCGGGCAATGCAACGTGACATCTTGGATTCTGCCGAGCGGTAGCTCGATCATGCTCTTGCTGATAAAGCCTTTGCGGGCGATAAGGCGCTGATCGGTCAGGGTCCACCGGCCACGTCGTCTGCGGACCCAGGCAGCTTGACCACCACTGCACCACCGCCAATACCAGCGATCGAGCAGAATCCGTTCGCCGGGACGCAGGCTTTCAAGAACAGGCTTCAATCTCTTCCTCCGCAGATCAACAGTCAGTCGATCCTCGCCTATTGTATGACCCTAAGGGGTAATCCGAGGCCTTCGCTCTCATCTTGAATGTTCGGAGGCGGTGAGTACCGCGAAGAGAGGTCCGAGTATGTTGAGTGCATCTGCTTCCCAATTAGCCAGGTCTTCACCCCGATGCGCTCGCACCAGAGCACCTGCATGAACCGCAGCGCGGACTGAGACAAAGACGGCATTCGCCGCAGCCCTTGTATCGAATTGGACGGCCTGAAACGACTCACCGCCTACGCTGGTCGGAGACGTGAACATGCGGAACAAGCAGTAGATTTCCCTATGCGCAGTTCCTGAGTAAATGTTGTACGCGCCCTTGGCCTCAATGGCGGCAAGGAGGCTCTTGGCACGCAGCGTTGGGCCGGGAAGTCGCTCTCCCGCGACCTCAACGATGTTCTGTTTCTTTCCCACCAACTGCACCGGAATCCCGTAGTCGCTGGCGATCGCTATCACGTACGCCACAGACTGCTTTTCCGGGATCGTCAGTTCGATCTCTCGGTGCGCTTTCTCATCCTCGGTCGCTGAGCTATGACGAAGAAGAATGTACCGAGCCAGTCGTTGCTCTCCGTTGATGCGATCGTCGAGGAGCCAATGGCAAATCGCGCACGCCTCGATGACGGCTCTGGCGAGCGCTTCGGTGGGTAGGACGCCCTCAGCAGCGAGCAGAGAGGTGGCCATGGCCTCGAGATATGTCACCACCGCGAGGAGGGCCATCGTGGCCGGCACGGCCGCAGTCAGGGCGGTCCGCAACCTTCGTTCGGGCGTGATTGCACCCGGTAGGCTCGCGGCGTCGGTCTCGACGCCTGAGCCGGGCAAGGTAAGAACTTGGGACTCCAAATGAGCTGCGTATTGAAGAAGAGCCGCAGTCTCAAGGAGAGCCGAAGCGAGGAGCTTGCGTGATGCCGATTCCCCAATCGACGTGCCATACATGCCCGAGCGGGTTCCGGCATCCAGGTCACTGAGGATGGCGCTGGCTTTAGGATCGTGCGTCAAGAGCTTGACTCCGTCGAAACGGCGGCGGCGAAACGGCTCACCCCGAGCGTCGATAGGTACTGTAGCGAGTCGCTAGCGCCCGATCGGAGATGACGGCGACCGTGGTAGCCACATCTTCGAGCTGTGACTGGCAAAATGGTGGCCTGCTCTTACCAGCTTGGGAGCCGCGAGACAAACAGTGAGCACACCGAAGCAGCCGATGACCTATCGCGATGCCGCACTGGTAGTTCTTAGAAACTCACGTCGTGCAATGACGGCTACTGAGATCGCGGACGCTGCGCTCAAGAAGGGCCTCATCACGACACGAGGACGAACCCCCGGACAAACGATGAGTGCCGCTCTCTACCTGTACACCCGAGACGTCGAGGACGCCTCCATCCGCCGCGAGTTTAAGCCCGGCCTGATCCGAGCGCGGCGGGAGTCAGTGAGATGGACGCTCAACCAGCGCCCATAGCTGCATTCAAGCGAAAGCCGCGGCCAACTCACCAAAGTCGCTCGGTTGTAGCTTGCCGAACTCAGCCTGTTGGATCTTCAGATAGCGCCAAGGCGTACCCGTCAAAAGAGTCGCATTCTCACACCAAATCGTCGCTGCTCGGTCCTTGTGGGCGACATCAATATCCTCGCGTCCCTTTGTCTCCAGCAGCCAGTGGCCTCCGTCATCCGTCACAGCCACAAAGTCCGGCTCGTAGTAGCGAAGATTCGTCGCGTTGTCCGTGTATTCAATCGAGAACGGGAATCGCGATGTAGGTGGCAGTTTGGCGAAAGCCGTCACGGTTTCGCTGTTTTCAAGGAAATGGGCGAACTCGCGCTCGAATTCGTTGTCCGCAGCGACCAGGTTGAAGATGGTCTTCTCGGCCAAGAACGTGGGGCGAGCGAATGGAAAGCCCTCGGTCTCCGAAAGCTTCCGGCCGGCGCCTTCCAGGCTGGGAGTCAACTCTTCGACTACCAGACCTCGCAGCGCAGAAGCGAACGTCTTGATGGTCAGGTAGCTCGCTACCGGCGTTGCGATGGCGCTGATCATGTCCGGCGTGCTGATGTCCACACGCTCACCGAATGCTTTCGCTTCCAGGAATTCTCGGACCTTCGGAACGAGCGACGCGAACTGCGTCGGTAGCTTGACGTCCTGGGCGATCCGCTTTGCGTAGTAGGAGATGACTTCCTCCGCGGTGCGCGGCACTGGGATTGTGTAGTCACGGACGATGATCTGCTCGAGCGTGATGATGTCCTTCCCCTCGTACCGGAAGGACTGGGCGGCCTTGTCGTTGGCCTTCCGTGGAAGTACAGGGCAGACGAAGGCCGCGACGTTGAGAGCGGCGATCTCCTCGGTGAGCGTCTTCTTTCGAGCAAGAATGGCGCTCAAGACGGGCACCTCGATGTCACGCTGGAGCTTCATCGGATCGGGCTCGACCGTCCGTATGACCAGAGGTTCATTAAGGTCGAAGGTGTCGAGGGTGATGTCCTCTTCCCGTTCGAGTTGGTCGACGAACTTCAGGAAGGCACCGTTCCCGATGATGTCGACGCGCTCGGTGTAGGGAGCACCGAGACCTGCGAACATGAGACGAAGACCGCGCCCGATCGTCTGCTCGGGGAGGATGTTAGCCTTCGATGTGTACGGCCGGAGGCCCACGATCACAGTCACGTTCTGGACGTCCCAACCCTCTCGGAGCATTAGGACGCTGACGATCGCATTGACAGGGCTATGTCCTTCATCCACCTCGCGGGCCGTTTTCCGCGCTTCATCCAGGTCGCGCTTCGAGATTTCGCCCTGCTTGTCAGTGTGGATGATGAGGAGTTTCTTGCCGGCGAACTCTTCCGGGTAAGTGTCTCGGAGATAAGCTCCGACGTCCTCCGCATCAGCTGTGCTGTTCATCATCACGAAGAGGATGGGCTTCTTTTTCAAGGGCTCCAACTGCTCGCGATACTCTCGCCAGCGCTCCACCCCGGCCGTCAAATAGGCTTGGTAGCGCGTACTCGCCACATCCGACGGCTGCTCACCAATCCCCGCCGTCATGCCCTTCGTGGGACGCTTGACGACGTTGTCGATGATTGCCTGCTTTAGCGGGTAATCAAACACCGTCCAGGTGAACAGTCCGCCCTTGGCATACCGGGGGGTTGCCGTGAAATCGAGTTGTCCCGACAGCCCCTGCGAGATCGTTGCGTGGAGACGACGGATGACCCGGTTCCACTCGCTGTCCTCGTCGTGCGTGTGATGCCCCTCATCGTTCACCACCATGCATGGCCCACCACGTGCAACCAGCCGTCGGGCGAAGTCATCCGGCTCCGTTTCCATCGGCGCCGGCTCCGGGCCGAGCACTCCTGCCATCTCGTCGGGCTCGGAGGAGTCAGCGGACTCAGAGGAGTGCTCGTGTAACTGGTGGATGTTGGTGACGTACAGCGCGCCCTGCGAACCAGCGCGCTCCGGCTCACCCTTCATGTAGCAGTCGAAGTCCCAATAGATGTCGAGTTCTGGCGGCACTATCGGGTCGAGGAGGAAGATCCGCTCACCTTCAAAGTCCGTCCTGAGCCGCTCAAACACGATCACATTCGGTGCGATGAGCAGGAAAGAGCGGGCGTACTCGTCGCTGCCCTCGGCGACAGCATTGAAGTACTGCCAAGCGATTGCCAGCGCGATCGCCTTGGTTTTGCCACTCCCCGTAGCCATCTTCACGCAATAGCGAGCGAACTCGTCGTGTTGCAGTACGTGGATGCCTGGGATGTTCGGTGCAAAGCGCTCGAGAAGGTCGCGGTGGCGTCGTACCTTCGCTACCTCGTAGACAAAGATCAGTGTCTCCAGGGCCTCTCGCTGCGCTGAGTGATACGTGAAACTGCGCCCATCCCGTAACCGGTGATCGGTGTTGAACCAGTAGGTGAGCAGGCGCTGGCTCGTTTCCGTCGCGCCTCTGTACTTGTCGTGGCGCCACTCCTCGACAGCTTTGCGAATCGCCGGGACTGCGGGTGCCGTAGTGACCCGTGCATCCAGCAGGCTGAGCTGATCACCGCCGGAGGAGCTGCGGCGTCGCGCCATCCCCTTTACAGCACCTCAAGCGTGAGGGTCTTCGTCGTGTCGTTCCCGAGGATGTCCACAACTTTGACGACCACCTGATAGCGGCTGGCGTTCTCGTATTCATGCGTGGTGGTTTTCTTGAGACGTGGCTCCTTCGACGTCCGATAGGTCTGCCACTCGTTATGGAAAGCGTCGCCCTTGTTGTCCCAATCCACCGCCCAGTAGTCGATCCACTGTGTCCAATCAGTGATCTCCCGCTGAATCTCGTCGGGTACGTCATCTACCGGAATGATGAAGTCAGTCAAGCTGACTTCACCGCGCCGACCCATCACACTCACCTCGACGGCTAAGGCCGCGAGCTCGTAGAAATGGATATCGCCCTGCTCGACCGCGCGCTTGTCCAGCACCTCGCGCGGGATTCGCCAGAACCGCATGTCGATCCCCGCCCTGGTGGCCTCTTGACGCGCGACTTCATTCAGCTCGAACGCGAAATCCCAACCAAGGACGTCGACGGCTTTGCTCGTCGGTGCGTCGTCGCCGGTGCCGATGGCGCGCCTGAACTCGGCAGCGATTTGCCTGATATCCCCGACTGTTACCGGAGCATCAACCGTTCCGACATGGACCAGACGGCCCTGCTTCAAACCGTGGAGCCAGACATACCCCTCGATTGCCTTCGCTTTGAAAATCTCGAGCACGAACGCCCGGTATGACGCGGCTCGTCGCGAGGAGTCCCCCCCAAACTCGGCCACTTGCCAAAGCTGGCGCTCGTACTTGCCAAGGTTTTGGACTGCAAACGGCTGCAAGTCCGGAGCTCCCAGCAAGCGTTTCCTCGTTGTGTGGACGGCGAACCGCCCCAGGTCTGCGGCTATCCACCGCCGTTCGAGGCGTTCAGCAACGAATGGAGTCGTTCCCGATCCACAAAAGCAATCGAGAACCAGGTCGCCCTTGTTCGAGGAGGCAGAGATGATTCGTTCCAGCAGAGCCACCGGCTTCTGCGTCTCATACCCAAGGCGTTCTTTCGCCTGCGAATTCACCGGAAAGATGTCTGTCCATACGGACTGCAATGCGACACCCTTTGCCTCGTCGAGGTAGCGCTTCATCCGTGGGAAACCGCCCGTCTTCGGCCAGTAGATTCGGCCCTCAACCTCCATCTGGTCCAGCGCCGCAAGGTCAAACTTCCAATGATTGCCTTTGGCAGCCGGGTCGTAGCCACGCCATGGCTGCCCTGAAGAGCCCTTACGGAGTCCGGATTGCGTGAGGTCGAAGTCTGCGAAAGGGCGGTCCGTCTCGGACGCGCGGTAGCGCGCGCGTTGCTTCTCCGAGTACTCGTGGTATCCACCATTCCACGTGAATGTTTCAGACTTCGAGTAGAAGAAGATAACGTCGTAGTTCAGGCCATAGCGATGCGTGTCGCTGTGTGCAGAGGTTCGCTGCCAAATGATCTCATTCTGGAAGCACGACCGTCCGAACACTTCGTCTAACAGGACCTTGGCATACGCGCCGACATGCCAATCGAGGTGCACGTAAATGCTACCCGTGCGGCTCAGAAGTTCCCGCAGGAAAAAGGCGGCGTCATAAAACCAACGGAGGTAGGTGTCCAGATAGGTAACACCCCGGGCGCGCGCCTCGGCAGTCACTCCCCAGGTGTCGCGATAAGCCTTCTTCTCGATGAGACTTGGCTTCTTGGTGAAGCTCTCGCTCGCATCAGTGGCGCCCGCCTTGTCCTTAGCCGGTAGACGTGCCGTGAACGAAAAGTCATCCCCAGTCATGAAAGGCGGGTCGATGTAGATCAAGTCGACCTTCCCAGCGAACTCACTCAGCAGTGCCGGCAGAACGTACTTCTTGTCGCCCCAAATGAGCCTGTTGCGCCAACCCGAATCACGGCCGCGCTCAAACAGGTCGAGGGCATGTTGCCGTTCCTGCGCTGACTCGTTCACGGTCTCGATCGTCTGGAACGGGAGTGGTACGCGGAGTGGTGCAGGCCGAGTCCCGTCCTTCTCGTACTTTCCTTCCCAAAGCAACTCGGTCATGGCGGAGCCCCCCCGACGAATTGCCGCTGCATGTGGAGAGGGTCTCCGCACCAGAACGGCCTCCTCTGAGCCACGGTTAGGCTGCTAAGTCCAATGCCAGATCGTCGAAGAGTGGATGTGCGGTACCGCCCAAGCGAAGTTGGAGCCCAAGTTCATCACTGGAGATGCCTAGCTTCGCATGCATCAAATCCAAAGCCCTAGGGAGAAGCGACGGTGCTTCCTGTGCGCCGAGTGGCGCTGGTTCATTCGGTACCCGCCAACCGCGCGCCGAAATCTGAACGAACGCACGCTCATAGGAGTACTGGCTGATGATGCCCAAATCCCGGCTCCTTCGCACGAGCGCTGGCAGCGGCACCTGCCATCTCTTCTTCAACTCAAAATAGCGCGGCCAATTCAAACGCTCAGGCAACTCATTTGCGATGGTCTCTGCCGGCATCAGGAACGCAGCCGCGAACGCGTCGGCTTGGCGCTCCATGTACAAATCACCCGGCTCGGCATCGTGATGCATTATCAGGTGGCCGAGCTCGTGCGCGGCATCAAAGCGCGACACCGCGGCGTCGCCTTTGTCGGAGGCCAACACAACGACGGGCCGCTGGTGGAGCCAACGGGAGAATGCGTTGACTTCGGTGGTGTCTATCCGCGGACCCACAACCACCGTGCCTTTGGTCTCGAGCACTCGCACCATGTGTTGGATTGGGCCTCGCTCAAGGCCCCACGCATCACGCACCAAGAGAGCGGCCTGCTCTGCTCCTGCCCGGTCATCAGGGAAGTCCGCTGGGGGAAGAGCAACGGGGGGCAAGTCAACGTGCTTTTCGACAATCGCGATGAGCTCAGCGAGCAGTTCGAGGCGTGCGAGGAGACGCCGACGCAGAACCTTTGAGGCAGACCGCAATCGTCGGAAATGCGTCGTCTGCTCACTGACATCGACGAGTGGACGACCGAGCTCGAAGAACTCCACCGGGAACGCCAAGTTCAGCGAGAGGGCTGCAAGCGTGCCGAGGCTGGGCCGGCTCCTCCCCTGCTCGTACTGGGTGATGGCCGCCGGCGTCACGTCGATCGCACGGGCGAGATCGACTTTGCGGAGGCCGGCGTACTCGCGAGCGAGGGTGAGCCGGGCGCCGTCGAAGGTGAGCCGAGCGAAGTCCAGGTCTGCCATCACTGGCTCGCTAGATCGTCGTTCTCGACCTCCTGACGTCGGATGCCGAGCTCGGGTTCGGGCAGGGCGACGGGTTGAGGAAGGGGACCCTGCGCGCGAACAGGTGAAGTGAGTTCGGTGCCAGCAACCCAAAGGTCTACCCATCCCTGCCAGCTCAAAATCGTTCCGTCGTGAGTCTCACCGATCGCGTGAAGACGGACGGCTCCGAGCCCTTCGCGGAGAGAGCCGTAGTGCCCGAATACGAAACCGGGCGGGTCGTCATCGCGGCCGTCGAAGCTGAGGCGCATCTGACCACCGAGCCACCCCGCCGCCGTCGTGTGGCTGGGGCGCGCCTGCCAGGGATCGTCGGTCTCGGCCTTTCCAATCTTGTGGATGTAGAAGGGCACCCCACCCCACTGAAACCTCACTGTGTTGTTGGCCTGGACGACCTCGACACCGCCAGCGCCTTGGCTGCGGATGCGCTGGGGTAGGAGCTTACGGATCGTCGCGAAGATGTCGATCGAGTACGTCCAGTCATCGTGCCCGAGCTCGGGGTCCTGGTAGGCGGCATTCTCCTTGTAGGCGAAGCGGATGGTCTCGACGATCGTGTGAGAGGCAGGGAAATCGGCCTGAACGTCTTGCAGATTCATCAGGCGGAACATTAGCAAAAGCGCTTGTGAAAAGCAAGATTATTTAGTGGCCCAACAGGCCTAGAGCGACCTTGCGCCGCCGACAATTGGCGTACTACTTGGCGTACACAGTTCAAAAACTGGAGCCCAAGGTGCGGATTGAACTCACGGCCTACGCCTTACCAAGGCGTTGGCGCGGCGAGAGAGGAGGATTCGGGCCCCTCATACGCTGAGCCAGAGATACCTCATCTACCTCCAGCGGCGGCACCGCGGGCGTGCTGGATTCTGGAGGGTGCGCTGACTCGACGACCCCGCTCTTGTGCCGCGACTGATCAATGCGGCGCGGTCACCGCATCTCGGTTCTTCGGTACGGCAGCGGTCCGCGACGTCGCCGGGATACCTTACGATCTCGGCCGTGCTAGAGATGAGCCCCGAGGCACGCAAGCAAGCGGTGGCGGGCCTCTTCAGTCGCACCGCCGACACCTACGACAGTGTCGTTCCCTTCTTCAAGCACTTTGGCGAGAAGACGGTCACGGCAGCCGCGCTCGCGCCGGGTGATCATGTCCTCGACGTCGCCTGCGGACTCGGTGCCTCCGTGTTCCCGGCAGCAAAGGCTGTGGGGCCATCCGGGCATGTCACGGGCGTCGACCTTGCGCCTGGTGCGATCGAGGCACTCCAGCAACGGATCCGCGTCGGGTCACTCACGAATGCCGATGCGCAGGTTATGGATGCGGAAGCACTCGAGTTCCCGGCAGGGCACTTCGACGCCGTCATCTGTGCCTTCGGGATCATGTTCCTGCCCGACATTCCACAAGCACTCAGCGAGATCCGTCGTGTGCTCCGCCCAAATGGCTGCGCGGCTGTGGCCGTATGGGCGGGGGCGACACCGAACCTCGGCTTTCTTGGCGAGCTGTCGGCCCAGTTCGGCGGCGTGAACTTCGAGTCCGGCCCGCCACCGCCGTGGAACGACGACGCCGGCTTCAGCGCGCTGCTCGAGCAGGCCGGATTCAGCAGCGTGGGGGTCGTTTCCGAAGAAGCAAGCTTCGAGTTGCGCGATGCTGACACCTGGTGGCGCTGGCAGCTGAGCCACGGTGCACGCGTCTACTGGGACATGATGCCGCCCGAAAAACGCGACGCGTTCCGCGGCGCAGCTATGGCGCGCTATGCGGAACTGGCCGAACATGCGGGCCGCAGCGTGTTCGTCCAGAGGGCACGCATCGCAGTCGGCCGCAGCTGAGGGTCCTTCGGTGGGCAGGAGGCTAGTCTCCCGATGTACATCCGCGAAGACTCATTCCTGTTAGAGGACGAAGGTACCCGCACGCGTCGACAAAGCCCGATCGTCGCTGCGGCGGCCTCCCGCGGTTGGTTGGGATGGTGTCCGGATTGGCCGGGAAAGAGGACTCGAACCGCTGATCGGCTGAGCCAGCGTTAGGCCTTCTACGTGAAGCTCCTGATTTCGGGGGTCACGAATTGGTTGGCATCGACTGAGCCAGCATCCCCAGTCATCAGGAGCGGCTGATCTCCTGCCTCGGGATCCTTGAGGATGTGTCCCGTCCTCTGACCCTGGTTCAGCGCCGCGCACTCGAGGCAGCACCTCGACTATCGGGAGCGGGCCGAATTGCACGAGCATTCGAGGCACCGCGGTTAGTCGTCGAGGGTTGAGCGATGGCAGCCGCAAGATCCGTGATGGGCCTCACCGCCTCGAACGGCCTTCGGCGCTCCATCTCACATTCGGCCTCCGGAGACCTCGCGTCGACGCTCCTTAACAGCAGAACACTCATCGGAAAACTCATCAGGTGTCCACAAAGTCGACGGCGTATCGAGCTCGCTCCTCATCCGCACGCTCGAGCGCCTGTACCACTGGTTTCCACACCGCATCCGCAGTACCGCCGCCTCGACGGTACCCCGTGCCTGCGTCCAGGTGGAGTCCGTCAAAGAGCCACTCAATCCGTAGCCGAATGGTTGGCCACCTTGCGAACGCATCGCCATTGGTCGGGAACCGAGTGACGATCGATTCGATCGCGTCGGCAACTTCGGCCGCAATGATCGGAAGGATCTTCTCCCTATCGGAGTATGGAGGAGGTCGGATTCCCGCCCATACCTGTGCCACCTCTGCCCGTGCACCTGGAACTCCGGCGATCAGCTGCCTAACGGCCATCACGAGCTCTTCGGGGGCACGATGCCGCGCCGCTTCGAGAGTCTCGACCTCCCGACGCAACAGGGAGCATGCCTCACTCATCGAAGCGAGGCGCTTTCGTGTGTCTAGTAGGTGCAGTTCCACTTGTCCGAGTGCCTCGGCTCTATTCCGCCATCCGTTGTATGCCTCGACCGTCCTGTCAAGAGCGTCTTGTGTCGCTGTGAGTTCTCGACGGACCTCAGCGCGACCTTCATCGCGGGCGGTTTCGAGCGCTTGCGCCGAGATCCTCGCGACGTTAAGCACTGTCCGACGAGCGTATTCCGCGTTCTTGAGGCCCGCCTCCCGGGCCAGGGCGTCGATAATCTGCCACTCTGCCTCGGTCAGCCGAAAGCCGAGATTCCGACTACGTGGTTCAGCCATCGGGATGTCGAGGGTCAGGCTTTCCGACGCCGTGAGCCTGATCCGTTTGCACGCCGTTTACGGCGCGTTTACACGCCGTTTGCGCTGCGTTCGCGAGGCGGTTCCCAGACATCTGGAGGGCCTCTACGCGCGCGCGCAGGATGCTCCCGATACGCGCTTGTGATCCGTCCCGCGGAACATCTTGAGCGGCCCCACGTGTGCAGGGCCGGGCTCCGTGGAGTCGGGCCGCCCGACCAGGGATCTGTCGCCATCGCCCGCACGACGCGGCACGGCTGATCGTGTGCGGGTCACCCATAGCCGCACCACCTAGCTTGTGGAGATGCCTGACCTGCAAGCAGTCGAGGGCGATGCTGGTCGGCTGCCCGGCCTCGCCGGTCGCCGCGGCGATGGTGGCGAGCGCTGTAGCCGCCGCCCAACGCTCAGCCATTGCGCTCGCAAGAAAACCGCGCCTGCGCGGCATGACCGAGGACGCTGCCGAATGCCCCAAGCGTCCGGCGGACTGGCGGGGACGTAAACGCCCGAGCGGGCCGGCTCCAGGTCCGCGAACATCTGCCGGGGTGCTCCGAACCACCTTGCCGGGCCGCGGATCTGCCGCATATGGACATTTCCATCAGCAGTCGAACGGCGACGCACGATGATGGAGAAATCCATATTCACTACGACCATCTGGATAGCGCCTTGATGCGTGACCACGACTGCACTGAGAAACCGACATGTATGGACATTTCCATCACCCACCATCGTCTCCGGGTGATGGAGAAGTCCATATCCCATAAGGGATATCCATAACGAAGGTACCTTGACGTCCGACCTCGAAACATGCATGATGGCCACATGGCCTACGCAAGATGTATGGCGATGCCATCCACTTCCACCGAGCCAGATCAGCGCCGATGTGGCAAACCGTATTGACTGACGAAGGATAGCTATGAGTGTCCCCATCAACGGCGAGGTCTTGAAGCACATGGCCGCGCTTCGTGGTTGGAATGGCTCGGCTCTCGCCAAGGAGGCCGGCGTGTGCAACTCCACGGTGAGCACGGCTTTTGCCGGCAAACCCATATCGGTGACGACGCTGACGCTCTTGGCCACAGCCCTGAAAGGAACGTCCGTCGACGAGGACATCGAAAGGTTGCTCGGCCGAGGCGACCCCCCACCCGAAGGTGATCGGCCACCCACACCCGGAAAGCCGTAGCGAGCTCATGGCATCGGTCCGCTCGGAGCCCACCGCCGGCTCGGGGACGTGAGCGCTCTGACCATCGCGTTGTAGCTGTCGTCCTTGTTGAGGTGGGCGTAGCAGCTCGCGATGACCTCAGGGGATGCTCCGGCGATGAAGGACAGCTGCACCGAGTTCATGTCCCGGCGCAACATCTCGGTGATCCAGGAATGGCGCAGCAAGTGGGGGTGTACGCGCTTGGGAATCCCGGCTTTGGCAGCGATGTCCTTGACGATTTGATAGATGCCGCCGCTGGTCAGGGCGTCATAGTCGCCGAGGGGGCCGCGCCGAGAGGTCAGGAAGATTGCATCCGAGCTGCGCTCGTCGGGGCGATCCGCGATCAGCCCGTCGAGCCGACGGGCAAGGGTTGGCGGCACCGGCACATCCCGGATTCGATCGCGCTTCCCGTGGACGCGAACGTGCACCTGCCGCCCCCCACGTATCAGGTCGCCGGCGGTGAGGCGGGTGAGCTCGTCGAGGCGGAGGCCGCAGTCGGCGAAGAAACGGATGATCACCTTGTCGCGCTCGGTGGCCGCTGCCTGCTCGAGCCGATCAACCTCAGCCCGGCTGAGCACATCTCGGATGGGACGACCGCGGCGAGGGAGCTGGGGGGTGGCCAGCACCGGCTCGCCTTCCCGACTCGCCCAGCCGAAGAGCAGTCGAAGCGGACGGATGTAGGTCGCGACAGTGTGCTTGGAGAGCGGCTGGCCCGCTTTCGTGGTGCGGGCGAGGAGCTCTGAGGTGAACCGGTCGACGGCGCGGCGGTCGAGCTGGCTGAGATCGGTGATGCCCTCACGTTCGCACCAGGGGAGAAACACCGAGTGAATCGAGTAGGTGTACTGGCGCTCACTGCGCGGCGAGAGGCCGCGCGCCCGGCAGTGACTCAGGTAGTCATCGGCGAGGAGCGTCAGTGAGGACGGCGTCCTGGTCTTAAGGACTCGTACGGTCATGGTTTGGCAACCCTTCATGCAGATATTGGAGCGGTTATCGTCGTCGACTGAGCCGAAAAATCAATGCTCAGGAGCGACTAATCGGGTGATGTTTTGAGGACTTATCCACAGGTCGAAATCACCCGAAACGGCCCGAATTGAATTCAAAATTCGGCTTGGCTGGGGAGGGAGGATTCGAACCTCCGATTGGCTGATCCAGAATCAGCTGCCTTACCACTTGGCCACTCCCCAGCGGAGGCCATCGAGTGTACCGGACACCCCCCGGGGCCCCCTGTTTGTCGCCTCGGCACGCGGCATATACTGGACGGTGATGGATCTGCTCGAGCTGCTCCGCTTTCAGGCCCGGCGCTATCGCTGCTCGGCATGCGGCGAGAACATGGCCGACTGCGGGATCAACGTCCTCGCCCAGCAGGGCAACCGCGCGCTGGTCCGGGTCACCTGCGCGTCCTGCAACGACGAGAACCTCCTCCAGATCATCTTCCAGACCGAGGCCGAGGAGAACAAAGTCCCGGCCATCGATGAGGGCGTCCCGGACGTCGCCGACCCCATCACCGGTGACGAGATGCTCGAGCTCCACTCCCTGCTCTCTTCGCATGAAGGCGCGCTGACCGAGCTGCTCGTCAAGCGCTGATCGCGACCCCGTCGGGGGTCCGTGCGACACTTGCCCGCCGTATGGCGAGCCTCGATCCCGGGCAGAACATGGTCTTCGACGCCCTCTACGGGCTCGAGTTCGGAGAGACCTCCCCGGAGCACATGACCGCCACGTGCCCGGTCACCCCCAAGGTCCTTCAGCCGTTCGGCATCGTCCACGGCGGCGTCTTCTGCGCTATGGCCGAGACGATCACGTCGGTCGGCACCTACCTGGGTGTCAAGGACGCCGGCAACATCAGCGTGGGCATGTCCAACAGCATGAACTTCCTGCGCCCAATCACCAGCGGCACCATCCACGCCAATGCCACGCCTCGCCACAGAGGGCGCACCACCTGGATCTGGGACGTCGAGATCACCAACGACGACGGCGCCCTCTGCGCGATCGGCCGGATCACGATCGCGGTCAGGCCGCGGCCCTAGCCTCCTGTCGGTCGACCAGCCGCTTGGCCGCATAGGCACCCCCCGCCGACCCGGCGGCACTCACCCCGCGGAGCACGACCTTCTGCCAGACCGGGGTCTTGTCCCCGCCCTTCTTGATCTCCTTGCGCAGCGACTGGAGTTCGGCCACGAGCTCGTCGAGCGTCGCCGGGGCCGTCTCCTCGTCGGCCCTGTCGCCGCGAAGGCGCGAGCGGACCAGCACGATCGTCCCGATGAGGACCACGGCCCCGCCGGCGATCGCCGCATAGCGAGGGCCGTCGCGGCGCAGGCGCGCCTTCCAGTCGAGCTCAGCACGGACGCGGTCTTCCAGCCGACCGGCGCTGGTCGCCAGCGCCGCCTTGCTCAGCTCCCTTTGACGCTGCGCTTCGTCAGTTCCCGGAGCCACTCGGCATCCTCCTTCAACGTGCTTTCGATGTGCTTCCGCCCTCGCTTGATCGCCTTTCGCGCCTTCGATTGCCCGATATAGATGAGGACCCCGGCGAGGACCAGGAATATCCCGCCGAGCACGAGCCAGCGCACCCACTCCGCGCCGAGGATGCCGAGCCCCGACGGCAGGGCGCCCAATGCCTCGATCACTGCAATCAGCAGGAACACCGATGCGACGATGAGCAGCACCGCCGCGATCAGCAATTGGATGATCGCCCGCTTCAACTCGGAGCCGACGACGGCCAGCTCGGCCCGCACCAGCTTGATGGCGTCCTCGACCACCTGTCGCGCAAGCGAGATGGGGTCGGTGCTCTCAGGCACGTCGCCGGCCACAGTACCTCCAGACATTGGATCGGGAGCTCAACGCGACACTGCAGTGCGGCGCATTCGCCCGCAAGCTCACCCAAACTCGCAGGGTTGCATGATACTTGCGCGTACTCGCGGGGGGCGTAACCGGATCCCTGCCAACCCCGTTGGAAAGAGCACATGGCGGAAATCAGTCCTCTTCGACGACTCCCCCGCGGTGGACCCGACGGCTCTGCCGACCTGGCGGTTCGCCGCCGCTACCTCCGCCGCAGCCGTCGCTTTGCGACCGGCCGCGTGTGGATCTCCCTCTGGGTCGGCGTGTTCGCGGTCGTGGGCTGGCTCTTCATCGCGGGGTTCGCCGGCTTCAACCACTGACCTCGGGACTCACCCCGCGGAGTGATCGCTAAGCGATCAGCTCGCGGAGGTCCTGAAGCTGCAGTGATATCCATCGCGTGATGTCATTGGTTCGCACCACGTCGCGAATCTTGGCCTGTCGAGCCTTCTTCTGGCCCTCGTCCATGGTCAGCCCCAGGTAGAGTGCCTCCGCGGTCTCATCGATGTCGAATGGATTGACGGTGATCGCCCATTCGCCGAGCTCCTCGTGTGAGCCCGCGTTCTCGCTGAGCACCAGGACACCATCGCGCTGATTGACAAGCGGACCTTCCTTGGCCACGAGGTTCATCCCGTCATAGATCGGGTTGACCAGCAGGACGTCGAAGTTGCGATATCCCGCGATCGCTCGCTCCATGTTGTCCTCGATCTCCACGCGAATCGGTGTCCAGCCGCCGCGACTGTATTCGCGATTGATGCGCGCCGCAACGCGTAGCACGCTGCCGAGGTATGCGCGGTAGTCGTCGATGTCCTGCCGGCTCGGCTGCAGGAATGCCCAGAAGAGGACGTCGCCAGTCAGCTCTGGATGCGCCTCGAGCATGCGCTCGTAGGCGAGGAAACCGCGCACGATGTTCTTGCTGAGATCCGTGCGGTCGACGCGAAGGATGAGGTACTTCGGCCGCCACTGTTCGATGCGCTCGATCTCGGCGAGCACCGCGGGTTGTTCCGAATGCTGGACGAACGTTTTGGGATCAACGCTGATCGGGTAGTTGCGCACCCACACCGCGCGCCCCTCCGCGAACACGGTTCGCTCGCGATGATCGACCGTCAGGCCGAGGTTCTGCTCGCACGTCATGAGGAAGTTGCGCACGTCGCGTGAAGTCTGAAATCCGATGATGTCCGCGCCGAGCAGGCCGTGCACGATCGCGTCGCGGATGTGCCGCGGCAGCACCGTCCAGTACTGCGGCGTCGGCCACGGAATGTGCACGAAATGCTGGATGCGCACATCCGGCCGCTGTTCGCGGATCAGCCCGGGGACACAGTACATCTGGTAGTCCTGCACGAAGACGACTGCCGGCTTGTCGGCGCGCTCGATCTCGGCGAGCACTCGCTTGGCAACCAGCTGGTTCACGTTCATGTAGCCGTCCCGCCACGCTCGGTGGATGGTCTCGTCGACAACCGGTTCGCGCGCGAGATCCCAGAGGTAGTGCTGAATGAACCAGAGCAGTGGGTTGGCGATCACGTTGTAGTAGAGGTCGTATGCCTCGCTGGTCGGCTCGACGAAGGCGACCTTGATCGTGGTGCCGTCGTCGGTGGTCAGCTCGGCCGGGTCGCCCCGCTCCGCGAGCTGTCGATCCGACGCGTCGCGGGCAAGCGCAACCCACACCGCATCTGTCGCAGAGGCGAGCGAGGTCATCGCCGTGACCAGTCCGCCGGCACCCTTGACGAGCCGCTCCGGCGTGCCCCGATACGGATCGGCCTGGTGCAGGACCAGCGGCGCCCGGTTGGCGACGATGATCGGCTGGACACCCCCGAGGATCCTGCGCGTGTACGGCTCGATTGCCGACAAATGCTCGACTCCGTCAAAGGCCGAGCGGGGCCCTGCCCGCCGGCCCATGCTAGCGGGACAGTCCTAGCGGGGGCCTCTCCGGCGACAATCCCGTGTCGTATGACCCACTCCATCGCCGAGTACCGCGTCGACACACCTCGCCTCACGCTCTCGGTCCGCGACCACGCCGGAGGTGAGCCGGCGCTGCTCGCCCTGCACGGCCTGGCGAGCAATGCGCGCTGGTGGGACCTGGTCGCCGACCGCCTGGTGCCCGCCCATCGGGTGATCGCGGTGGATCTGCCGGGGCACGGGAAGAGCGACCGCCCGGACGGGGGCTACGAATTCGAGACCGTGTCGCGTGATCTCGAGGGGCTGCTCGCGGCGCTCCACCATCCCGAGCCCGTGGTGGTGGTCGGGCACAGCTGGGGCGCGACCGTCGCGCTCTCCTTCGCGATTGCCTCCCCGGAGCTGACGCTCGGCGTCGTCTGCATCGACGGCGGGGCCGGCGACCTCAAGGCATACTTCGGGCCCAACTGGGAGATGGCCGAGCAGACCATGCGTCCGCCGGCGCTCAAGGGGATCACCCCGGCGACGCTGCGGGCGTGGATGGACTCGTCGCCTTTGCGCGAGGGGTCGGATCCCGACACCGCGGCGGAGATCCTCGGCGGCAACTTCGAGGACGATGGGAGCGGCGCCGGCACGCTCCGCCCGCGCCTGTCCCTTGGGCATCACATGGAGATCGCCCATCACCTGTTCGACGCCAACGGCTACGAGCTGATGGCCCAGGTGCGCCGCCCGATGCTCTTCATCCCGGCGGGGTCACCGTCGCCCGAGGATTCGCCGAAGGTGCGGTCGATCGCCAGGGCGCAGGAGGTCGTCGGCGACCGCGCCCGGTTCGTGTGGATCGACGGCGTCCATGACCTGCCCGTACAGAGACCCGCGGAAGTCGCGGCGGCGATCGCCTCGTTCATCGACGAGCTCGCGGTTCAGCCGAGCAGCACGTCCCAGAAGTAGCGCTCGCTCCGGGGCACGCCCTGGTCGACGTGGATGTGCTTCACCTCGGTGTACGCGAGCAGTCCCTCGCGACCGATGCCGCTCTGCTTGTACCCACCAAACGGTGCGAGCGGATTGAGCAAGTGCCAGTCATTGATCCACACCGTCCCGGTGCGCAGCTGCTTGGCGATCTCGATCGCGCCGCGCGTGTCCCGCGACCACACCCCGCCGGCGAGCCCGTAGATCGTCCGGTTGGCGCGCTGGATCACCTCGCCAAGATCGCTCCAGCGCTGCACCGCGAGCACCGGTCCGAAGATCTCCTCGGTGCCGGCGTGCGAGTCGGGGCGGACGTCGGTGAGCACCGTCGGCTGGATGAAGAAGCCGCGATCGCCAACGTTCGGCGCGCGTCCGCCACCGCACGCGATGGTCGCGCCCTCCTGCTTCGCACGGTCGATGCCCGACAGGATCATGTCGTACTGCGTGCGGCTGATCACCGGGCCGACCTGCGTGTCGAAGTCGGCGGCGTCACCGACGCGCAGCGACGCCGCGCCGTCGACGAGGCGATCGACGAATGTGTCGTAGATGTCGTCGTGGACGAAGAGACGCGTGCCCGACTCGCACATCTGGCCCTGGTGGAAGAAGGTGCCGAAGAGCGCACCGTCAATAGCGATATCGAGGTCCGCGTCGGGGCAGACGATGTTCGCCGACTTGCCGCCCAGCTC
>PKWB01000069.1:0-143 GCA_003131685.1 Candidatus Dormiibacterota bacterium | reverse complement strand
CCGGTCACCACGTTGAGCACGCCGCGCGGGAGCAGGCCGGTCTCGTCGATGGCGCGGGCGACCGCGAGTGCGCTGAGCGGAGTCTGCGGCGCCGGCTTGAGCACGATGGAGTTGCCCATGGCGAGCGCCGGCGCGATCTTCCA
>PKWB01000046.1 GCA_003131685.1 Candidatus Dormiibacterota bacterium | reverse complement strand
TTCACCGAGAGCTGGGGCGTCGACGTCCCGGTCTCGACACCACAGCTCTACACGGCGCTTGTCGAGGAAGCGGTCTCGATCGGATCGCTGGTGCACCTGATGAGCTTCGAGGGGGCTTCGGCGCATCTGCTGGAGGTGACCCTCGCCGAGGAATCGCCGGCCTGCGGCATGGCCATCGCCGACCTCGGACTTCCGCGGGAGTCGGCGATCGTGGCCATCGTTCGTCGCGAGCACATGATCATCCCCGACCCTGAGACGCTGCTCTACGCCGGGGACGAGGTCATCGTGCTTGCGATGGTCGAAAGCGAGCGCGCCATTCAGACCATCCTCGTGGGCGACGCGCCACCGGCCCCGCCTGTACCGACGCCAGCGTAGCCGCCGGTTCGGCGGGTAACCGCCGGCGCACCGACGATCCTGTAACGCATGGCTGACGGATCGTCAGCCACCGGCCTCGTCGGTCGATCCGCGCTCCTACGGTCACCTCATCGGGCACGTGGGTGCTCCTCCACTGAGGCGAAGGCGTGCGAACGAGGAAGGTTCTGGTTGAGACGGGTCTGGCGAGCCTGAGCATCAGCCTGGCCGCGATGGCGATCGGGCCACTCGTGGCCCTGGCCGGCTGGCAGGCGTTGACGTGCTCGTCCACGGCGATCCCCACCCCGGGACATGAGAACGTCTGCCACATCGCGACGGCCGCGTATCTGAGTGCGCCCGCGATCCACCAGAACATGCCGCTCGACTGCGAGTCGGCAGCGCTTGCGGTCGCGCTCGAGGCGAAGGGGATGGCGCTGACGCAGGCGTGGGTCTTCGCCGAGCTCCCGAAACAGCCGCAGCGAGCGGTGGTGTCCGGGCAGCGACCGGTCGACTGGGGAGATCCGTACGCGGCGTTCGTCGGCAACGTCGATGGCTCGGAAACCAACTACACCGGGTATGGCGTCTACTACCCGCCGATCGCCGCTGTTGCAAAGCGCGCCGGTGCGACCGTCCTGGCACGGACCGGCTGGACAACGAGCCAGATCGAGTACCAGATCCAGCTTGGCCATCCCGTGGTGGTCTGGACCAACTTCAATTTCGCCTACTCGCGAACCAGCACCTGGCACGCCTGGGACGGGCGGGTCGTGCCCTACACCACCGAGGAGCACACGGTCACGGTTGTCGGGTTCAACTCCGTGGTCGGGACGGTCACCGTTATCGACGTCGGTGTCGGCCTGCGCAGGACCATCTCGACGGCGGAGTTCACGTCGGCGATCGCGACCTTCGGGGGCATGGGCGTCGCCGTCTGGTAGTTCCGGGCGATCGTAGACTGCGGGTCGCCAACCATGTACGTCGAGGACCATCAGGGCCGTGATCCCGCGACCGTGTGGCTTCACCACGGCGTCGGGTCCACCCGTGCCTGGGACCGATTCCTGCCCGCCGGTTCCGGTGGTCGCCGGGCGCTCGTCTACGACCGGCGAGGCTTCGGCCGGTCGGCGCACCATCGCCGTCTCACCACCGCGATGTTCGACGAGGACGTCGCCGACCTCCGCGCGATGCTCACCGAGCGAGGCGGTGAGCCCGTTCACCTGATCGGCCACAGCGACGGGGGTACCGTCGCCCTCCTGCTTGCCGCACGGTCGCCGGAGCTGGTGCTCAGCGTTGCCGTGGTGGCGGTGCACGTTCGCGGTGACGCCACAACCGTGGCTACACTCCGCCGCATGGGTCCGCCAGACCAGTGGCCTGAGCCGATGCGCCGGAGCCTCCGGCGTGACCACGGCGACGACTGGGTCGAGGTGGCGACCGCCTGGCATGCGCTCTGGACGTCATCGGCGTGGGAGCACTGGAGCATCGTCGACGAACTGCCGGCAGTTGCATGTCCCGTCTACGCGATGCATGCGCTCCACGACGATCTGTCGCCGCCGCTGCACGTCGAGACGATCCGCGACGCTCTGCCGGCGGCGCGAATCACCTGGGTCGAGACGTCGACGCACGACCCGCATCGCGTCCAACCCGAGCGCTTCGCGGCTGATCTGGAGTCGATCTGGCACGGTGCCGAGCACAGCGATGGCTGAGCCCTTCAACTGCAGCGAGTGGCTCGTCGACCGCCACGTTGCGGCCGGCGATGGCGCGCGGACGGCACTCATAAGCGGCGATGCGACCATGACCTACGACGAGTTGCTCGACTCCGTCGTGAGGGCAGCGGCAGGGCTGCGCCGCCTCGGCGTCCGTTCCGAGGAGCGCGTTCTCATCATCCTTCGCGACGGCCCCGAGCTCGCCGTGGCAATCCTCGCCGCCATGCGGATCGGAGCTGTCGCACTCCCGGTCAATCCGCTACTGCCGGCGCGTGATCTCGTGGTCATTGCGCGGGATTCGCGTGCTCGCTGCGCCATCGTTCCGGGTGACGCCGATGCGCTCATCGGCGCGCTCGCCGCCGAGGCGCCGGACCTGACCTCGCTCGTGCGCGTCGGAGCCGGCTCCGGCGATGACGCAACCGGACCACGATGGGCGGAGGTGGTGGCCGCGGACGGTGATGGCGGCGCCGATGCGACGACGGCCGAATCTCCTTGTTTCTGGCTTTGCACGTCCGGCACGACCGGGCGACCCAAGCTGGCGATGCACCGGCACGCCGACGTGAGGATCACCTGCGAGGGGTACGCACGCGAGGTGCTCGATGTTCAACCGGGCGACCGCCACCTCTCGGTCGCGCCGATGTTCCACGCCTACGGTTTCGGTAACTCGCTGACCTTTCCGCTTGCAGCAGGCGCACAGGCGGTCCTCGAGCCGGCACGCCCACCGACACCCGCGCTGGTTGCTGCATTGATGGACCGGCACCGGCCCACCCTCTTCTTCGCGGTGCCGACGTTCTACGCGGCCCTGGTCGCGGCCGACATCCCCGACACAACGTTTGCGTCGCTCCGGCACGCTGTGTCCGCCGGCGAAGCCCTGCCGGCGGAACTGTTCCTGCGTTTCCGCGAACGCTTCGGCGTCGAGATCCTCGACGGCATCGGGTCGACCGAGGTCACTCACATCTTCATCTCCAACCGCCCGGGACGCGCGGTACCAGGGGCGTCCGGGACCCCGGTCGGCGGCCACGCGGTGCGGATCCTCGACGACGAGGGAGCCTTGGTGCCGGTCGACACACCGGGTCAGCTGTGGGTGTCCGGTGCTGCGGCGGCGACCGGGTACTGGTGTCGCAGCGAGGAGACGCGGCGGACGTTTGTCGGGGAGTGGATCGCGACCGGCGACCTCTACTCGGTCGACGCCGGAGGCATCTACCGCCATCTCGGCCGACGCGACGACATGCTCAAGGTGGCGGGCGAGTGGGTGTCACCGACCGAGGTGGAGAGCGTCATGCTCGGCCACGCATGCGTCGCGGAGGCGGCGGTCGTCGGCGCCATCGCAGGCGACGGATTGATGCGGACAGTCGCGTTCGCGGTACCGAGATCGGGCATCCCCTTCGACGCGGAGAGCGTGCGCGATCGGTGCCGCGCTGAGCTTGCCGGGTACAAGCGTCCGCGGCGGATCATCGTTGTGGAGACCCTGCCCAAGACTGCGACCGGCAAGGTCATCCGCGCCGAACTCCGCCGCGAGGCGGCGCGGGTCCTCACCGAGGCAGGCGGACTCCCCTAGGTGAGGTGGACGTACTCGTAGTCCACCGGCTGTCCGTTGATGCCGGTCGCCGGCGGTGCGATCCAGGCGGCCATCCTTCCGGGCTCGAAGCTCGGCTTCATGAGCGAGTGGATGTAGTCGAAATCGTCAGCCGTCGGCAGCCACTCCGCCTCCCGGCGCGCCCACGCATCGGCATCGACCAGTGCGCCACCCGGGGTCACCCAGTACCCGGCGAACGCACCGACACGACGGTTGAACCCATGGTGGGGGAGGGACAGCGTCTGGTCGACACCGGACTCCTCGAGGATGCGGTTCCAGCGCCGGACCCCGTTGTTGCAGTCGGTGAGGTACTCGGATCGCAGATCCTGGTTCAGCGCGATGAGCGCAGGGATCGTGGTGTGCTCGATGCGTCCGTCGACGACCACGTCGACGACCGAGGTGAGGTCGGTGAGTCGATGGTCGTCGCCGCGGCGCTCCTCCTGCCAGCGTCCCTTCAGACCCGCTGTGAAGTAGTTGGCGACGTTGGTCGATCGTTCGCCGCCGAAAAGGTCGAGCGATACGCTGTAATGGAAATTCAGATAGCGCTGCACGATATCCAGCGGGATGCCCCCGTAGCGCTTGATGTCGTCGGTATCGTGCTCGCGCATCAGGTCCGCGGTACGTCGAACAACGCGGTCGATGCCGGTCGTCCCGACCATCATGTGATGCGCTTCCTCACGCAGCATGAAGCGGCAGGTGCGCGAGAGGGGGTCGAAACCACTTTCAGCGAGGGTTCCGAGCTGAAACTTCCCGTCGCGGTCGGTGAAGTACGTGAACATGAAGAACGCCAGCCAGTCGCGGGTGGGTTCGTTGAAGGCGCCGAGGATGCGCGGCGCATCCACGCTGCCGGAGTGGCGCATCAACAGTTCCTCGGCCTGCTCGCGTCCCTCCCGGCCGAAGAACGCATGGAGGAGATAGACCATGGCCCAGAGATGACGGCCTTCCTCGACATTGACCTGAAAGAGATTGCGAAGGTCGTAGAGGCTCGGTGCGGTGAATCCGAGCAGGCGTTGCTGCTCAACTGACGCCGGCTCGGTATCGCCCTGGACGACCAGCAGGCGCTGAAGGTCCGCACGATATTCGCCGGGCACCTGCTGCCACGCCTCGGTCCCCATGTGCTCACCGAACGGGATGCGCCGGTCGGGCTCGCGGTCGGCGAGGAATATCCCCCACCGATACTCCTCGAGCGGGAGATGGCCGAAATGCGCCCAGCCATCGCGATCTGCGCTGATGGCGGTGCGGAGGTACACGTCGCGTGCGATCAGGTCCGGCCCGAGGTCCCGCCACCACTGCATGAAGCGTGGTTGCCAGGCCTCGAGCGCCCGTTGCAGGCGCCGGTCGCCGCGCAGGTCGACATTGTTGGGAATGCGATCCGTGTAGTCGGCGTTGAGGGTCATCTCACACCCGTTCCCTGTTCAGCTCAGCGCGTTGACCGCTGCCGTAGCGGCGCAGCGCGCCGGCCGGGCCGATGGCGTTGGGGCGGCTGAACACCCAATTCTGCCAGGCGGTGAGCCGGCCGAAGATCTTCGTCTCCATGGTCTCAGGCCCGACGAAGCGTAGGTTCGCCTCCATCCCGGTGAGGGCGTCCGGGCTGAACGACGTGCGCTGTTCCAGCGCGATACGCAGCTCGTCCTCCCAGTCGATGGCATCGGGGATGACGGTCACGAGGCCGAGCTCCGAGGCCGCTGCGGCGTCGAGAAGATCGCCCACCGCCCCTCTTGCAGCATCGAGCTCAGCCGCGCGTCCGAAGAATCGGGACTCGAGCCGGGAGAGCCCATTGCCCATCGGATACATGCCCATGTTGGACTCGGTCACGACGATGACCGCGGGACGTTCGTCCTCCTCCATGGTGCCGTCGAGCATGAACTGCTGATCGCAGGCGAGCGCGAGTTCCAGCAGGAGTCCGCCAAAACAGCTGCCCGGCTCGATGGATGCGAGCAGGCTCCGACTGGTCACGTCGAGACGCTTGAGGACTCGCTTCAGCAGGAGCACCACCTCGTTGACGAACCAGTCGGTGTCGCGGTGCTCGAGCAGGAAGCGGTCGTGGTCGAGCACGCCACGCATGTCGCCGGCGGTCTTGATCACCCACGTCCCCGGAGTCAGCTCGTTGGTGCGCAGGTGAAGGATCAGGTCGTCGAGCTCGCGCGCGACAGCCAGCGGCCAGAATCTGCATCCCAGCCTGCGAGCCTCAACCGCATCACTCGGGGCCTCGTCAGCGGGTGCGGCGATTGTGAGCGTGACCACGCCGGCACTCCGGTCGAGGGCAGCGCTCACGTGATCGTAGGCGATGCCATCCTTGCCGGACGACACTGCGAGCGGCTCGAGCGCAACGCCCGGCGCCGGCGTCGGACGGGGTTGTTGCGCCGCGATCGATGCGGCTCGCGCGCTCACCGACTCGTTGAACTGTCCGCGCGCAATCGCCGCATCCACGAGTCCCCAACGCAGTGCGGTCGGCGCCTTGACGCCCTCGCTCTTGGTCACGAAGACATCGGCAAGATCGCGTCGAACATGCCGCTTGTCGCCGAGCCGGGTCAACCCGCCTGTGGCGGGCAGTACCGCGAGCAGCGGCAGTTCGGGGAGCGAGACGGAGGACGATCCGTCGTCGATGAGCAGGATCTCGTCGCAGGCGAGCGCCAGCTCGTATCCCCCGCCGGCGGCGGCCCCGTTCACGGCGGCGATATAGGTCTGCCCGGAGTTGGCCGTCGCGTCCTCGATNNTCTCGTTGGTGAACTTGCAGAAGTTGACCTTCCAGGGATGCGTCGCCTGGGCCAGCATCCCGATGTTGGCGCCCGCGGAAAAGCAACGGTCCTTTGCCGAGGTGACGACCACGCACGCGACCTCGGGATGCTCGAAACGCAAGCGCTGCACCGCGTCGTGGAGCTCGATGTCCACGCCCAGGTCGTACGAGTTGAGCTTCATGGCGTAGCCCGGACGCAGGCCCCGCTGCTCATCGACGTCCATGGTGAGCGTTGCCACGGCACCGTCGACGCTCAGGTGCCAGTGCGCGTATCGAGTCGGGTCGGTCGCGAACGACACGGCCGGGGCGGCGTCGTCGGTCGTCGCAACCTTCTCGGCGGTTTCGAGCGCCAACGCGACATACCTCCGGAAGCGGCCGATTCGACACCCATTATGGACGTCGATTCCCGTGCGTCACCCAGGTGTACTCGTTCCCTCGCCCGCCACCTGGTGACGCCGGAGACCGCCTGATACTGTTGCCCACTTTGGAGTGATCATGCAAGCAGACCACCCCAGCTCCGCGGTCGTGGTGGCGGCGGTCGATCCGTCCGACCCGCAGGCTCGCACGTGTGTGAACGCATACTTCGCGGAACTGGACAGGCGGTTCGACGCCGGCTTCGATCCGACCCGCAGCATCAGCGCCGACGACGACGAGCTTCGACCGCCCGCGGGTCTCCTCATGCTGGCCTGGCTCGACGACCGTCCGGTCGGGTGCGGCGCGCTGAAGTTCCATGGCGAGGCCATGGCCGACCTGAAGCGTATGTGGGTTGCCGACGCCGCGCGCGGCCATGGTGTCGGCCGTCGCCTGCTCACCGAGCTCGAAGCCAGTGCGGCGGCGCACGGCATACGGACGCTGCGGCTGGAGACGAACGGGACGCTCGTCGAAGCGATCAATCTCTACCGTTCCGCCGGCTACGTGGAGGTCGCCGCGTTCAGCGACGAGCCCTACGCGCACCACTGGTTCGAGAAACAGCTCGGTTGAGAGCGACGTTCAGTCGAGATCCATGTGCAGGAGGTCATCGGTTGCGGCGAAACCGAGGCGCTCGTAGAGTGGATACGCGCGCCGGCTTGGGTGCACGATCAGGTAGCCGGCACCGCGGCCGCGTGCGTCAGCGATCACGGCCTCGACCAGTGCTCTGCCGAAGCCCTGATTGCGGAACGGTTCGAGGACGAACACGCTCTGCACGTTGCCGGCGAGGCGTTCGAGATCACGGGGCTGGGGAATCCGTTCGAACAGGGCCAGCCACGCCATGCCGACGGCATCACCTCTGTGCTCTGCGATGTATGCAACATGGGTCGCCTGACGTGAGCCCCACCAGCGCCTGAATGCGGCCTCGAACTGCGACTGCGACAGCCCGCGTTCGCCTCGTTCGTCGGTTCGCCAGAGCCAGCGCAGTCCTGCAAGGGCCGCGCTGTCGGCGATGCCGGCGCGACGGATGGTCGCGTTCGAGTCAGTCACTTCGGCGGCCCGTTGCCGACCACGCTGGTCACGCGGTCCGGGGCAACGCCAGGCGGAAAGGATTCGAGAATCCAGGTGACCCCGGAGTCCTCCAGCGCAGCGACCGTCTCCTTGACACTCGAAGGGTCCTCGCTTGAGAGGGCGCAGCGCACCGCGATGTCGATGTCGGAGCGGGCGCCGAGGTCAACCAGCTGGGCGTGGAGCGCGGCGATGTCGGCAGGGTCGGGCGGCGGCAGTCCACCTGACGTGGCGAAGATCGGGAAACAGCCGTCGAGCTTCGCGATCCGGGCGAGCGGCTTGCGATTCGGCCACCGAACAGCGCCCCAGATGGGCAGAGGATCCTGACGTGGCCTGGGAAGGAGTGGCGGCGCATCCACAACGTAGTGCCGGCCGTGGAAGCTGACCGCCTCGCCGCCGAGAAATCGCTGGATCAACTCCAGCGCTTCGTCGAGCATCTGGCCGCGCACGACCGGATCCACGGCTTCGCCGAATGAGCTGAATTCCGCCCATCCGTCGTCGCCGAGCCCGATGCCTCCGACGAGGCGCCCGTCGGCGAGCTGATCGAGCGTTGCCAGCTGACGGCTCACCACCCAGGGGCGCCGTCGCGGCAACGGTGTCACCAGTGCTCCAAGGCGTATCCGCCGGGTGACCGTCGCAACCGCCGCCATGATCACCCACGGGTCCGCAACCGGCATCCCCCGAGCGGCGAGCATGTGATCCCACAGGAAAAGCCCATCCCAGCCGGAGTCCTCGACCTGCCGAGACAGCGCAACCACACGCCGCGGCTGTGCAAACTCTGCAAACGGAGGCAGGAAGACCCCGAACCGCATCGCGCAACGGTACGAGGTCGGTGCTCAATCTGTCGCGACCCGTGGATACGCGTTATAGGGCCCGACGGTGACAGTCCCCTCGCGGGCCAACTCTCAGCCGCTGGTCAGACGACGATCGCGATCCTCACGCCCAGGAGGATCAGCGGCCACACGAGCACGGCGATGATCGCCGAGAGTATGCCGCCGATGGTGCCGACATGGTCAAAGAAGTGATGGGTCGCGGCGACGATGAGGCCGATCACAATCCAGAGCACTCCCAGCAGGGAAACACCTCTCATGGTCACACCTCCTTGATGTGGCGCCGCTCTTCGGTCGTCCGGTTCAGCGACCGTCCGCCGTGTCTTTGAGAGCCTCGCCGGCGCCTTTCAACTTGTCGCCGGCTTCACCGACATGGTGCTCGACGTCTCCGGCACCATGCTGGGTCCTGCCCTCGGATTCCCGTTCCTTGTCGCCGGTGACCTTGCCCTGCAATTCCTTCGCCTTGCCGGCGATCTGGTCGGCTTCTCCAGACATCGCGTGACCTCCGTGTGCGCCATCTCAGCCGTGCGAGCCTGCCCGGCGCGCTGAGTTGATAGCGTCAGTATCACACCATGCACCACACGGCGTGGATATGCGGAGTTCCAACGCCGCCCTGAGCGGACATTTGACGTCGATGTATGCTCCCGGCCATGGCGAATTCTCGAGAGGAGCACATCAGCGGCGACGACGGCCACGAGTTCACGGGCTATCTCGCGCTCCCCGAGTCCGGCTCGGGGCCCGGGATGGTGGTGATCCAGGAGATCTTCGGCGTCACCGACTACATCAAGGACGTCTGCGCACGCCTCACCGACCTCGGCTACGTGGCCCTCGCGCCCGACCTGTACTCGAGAATCGACGGCGAATCCGTCATCGATGAGCGGTCTGAGAATGCGCTGCCGCGCGCCTTCGGTTCGATGCAGAAGCTGGACATGGCGCAGGCGGCGCTTGACTCGGCAAGCGCTCTCGACCGTCTGCGCACGGTCCCCGAGGTGAGTGGCGGTCGCGCCGGCATCATGGGATTCTGCCTCGGCGGCGGCATGGCATACCTCGTCGCAGCCGCCTCGGAGCCCGACGTGGCAGTCTGCTACTACGGCTCGGCGATCCCGGGCAATCTCGACAAGGCGGCGGACGTGCACTGCCCGGTGCTCTTCGAGTTCGGTGACGCCGACGAGTACATCACCGCCGAGCAGCGCGCTGCGGTCGAGAAGGCCTTCGCAGGACGGTCACATACCGAGTTTCATCTCCACCACGGCCCCAACCACGCCTTTGACAATCACAACGCCGAGATGTTCCATCACCCCGAGGCGGCTGCCGCAGCATGGAAGGAGACCACCGCGTTCCTGGCGCGCGAGTTTCCGACATAGCCGGCCAGAACCTCAGCGCACCTCGATCACGTGGGCGCCGCGCGGGACGAGCTCACCGATGATCGGCGATCCGGGGATCTCGCCGGCGACCAGCAGGCCGCCACTGGTCTGCGCGTCGGCCAGCAGCAGGCGTTCGTGCTCGTCCCCGGCGCTGCGTCCACCCCACGCGACGTGCGGGGTCACCCACTCGAGGTTGCGGCGCGTGCCACCGCTCACATAGCCCGCGTCGAGCGCGTCACGCGCACCCTCGAGGTAGGGCACCGCATCTGCATCGATCACAGCCGTGAGATTGCTCGCTCGGGCCAGCTTGTAGAGGTGACCGAGGAGGCCGAAGCCGGTGATGTCGGTGGCGCACCGTGCGCCTCCGACGAGCGCAGCTTCCGAGGCCGCCCGGTTGAGCTCGACCATGGTTGCGACGGCCTGCGGGAACGCCTCACCGGTCTGCTTGTGGCGCGCGTTGAGCACGCCGATCCCGAGTGGCTTGCTCAGCGAGAGCGGCTGACCCGCGGCCCCGGCGTCGGTGCGGAGCAGCCGGTCGGCGGCGGCGATGCCGGTGACCGCCATGCCGTATTTGGGCTCGGGATCGTCGACGCTGTGGCCCCCGGCCACCGGGCAACCCGCCTCGACGGCGACCGCCAGACCGCCGCGCAACACGTCGGCCGCAAGCGACATCGGCAGCACATCGCGGGGCCAGCACACCAGGTTCACCGCGAGGATCGGCCGTCCGCCCATCGCGTAGATGTCCGAGAAGGCATTGGCCGCGGCGATGCGACCCCAGTCGTACGCATCATCGACGACCGGTGTGAAGAAATCGACGGTGCTGAGGATGGCCATTCCATCCGCGTTCAGCCGGACAGCCGCCGCGTCGTCCCCGTGGTCGAGACCGACGATCAGGTCGTTGCTGGGGACGCCGATCAGCCCTGCGACCATCTCCTCGAGCTCGCCCGGCGGAATCTTGCAAGCGCAGCCGCCGCCGTGCGCGTAGCCGGTCAATCGCATGGCGGCGATGTTGGCAGGTTGCTCCGGCGTCTTACGGGCGCGGTGATCCGTGGCCTACGCTTGGGTACGGAGGCGTCTGGGCACCTGGTGGGCTTCCTGATCTTCAAAATCAGTGTGACCGAGTATCCCGGTCAAGCGGGTTCGATTCCCGTCCGCCTCCGCCGATCCGCATTCGGCCGGTTTTGGTGGCCGATCCCGTGCCTCCGCACGTAAGGTCGAGCGGCATGCAGACGGATCCTCGCCGCGCTGTCCCGCAGACGGACTCGCTCCTCACCGACCCACGGCTCGCCGAGCCCCAGCGCCGCCTCGGCCGGCCGCGAGTGCGTGACGCGGTCCACGTGTCGCAGGGACGTGTGCGCGAGGGATCGCTCAGCCCCGAGCACCTCGTCGACGACGTGCTCAGCGCGCTGCCCGCGCGCGCCACCAGCCTCACGCCGGTCATCAACGCGACGGGAACGGTGCTGCACACCAACCTCGGCAGGGCACCGCTCTCTGCGGCAGCCCGCGATGCGCTGATCGCCGCGTCGGGATATGTCGATGTCGAGTACGACCTCGCTGAGGGCAAGCGCGCGGCGCGCGGACGAGCCACACTCGACGCGCTTCGCGCGGCGCTGCCCGACGCCGGCGACGTCATGGTGGTGAACAACGGCGCGGCGGCGCTGCTCCTGGCCGTGACCGTGCTGGCGAGCGGCCGCGAGGTCGTCTGGAGCCGCGGTGAGCTGGTGGAGATCGGTGATGGGTTTCGCCTCCCCGACCTGGTCGCCTGCACCGGCGCGACGCTCCGAGAAGTCGGGACAACCAATCGAACCACTCGAGCCGACTACGTGGCCGCGGTCGGCGAGCACAGTGGGTGCGTGCTCAAGGTGCACACCTCGAACTTCCGAATGACCGGGTTCACATCGTCGGTGCCGATCGCTGAGCTCGCCGGCCTGGGACCGCCACTGGTGGTCGACGTCGGGTCGGGACTGCTTGCTCCCGACCGCCTGCTGCCCGGCGAGCCGGACATTGCGACCGCGCTCCGGTCCGGTGCCGACGTGGTGACCGCCAGTGGCGACAAGCTGCTCGGCGGTCCGCAGGCGGGGCTCATCGTGGGGCAGGCCGACCTCGTCGCCCGCTTCCGCCGCCATCCCCTTGCCCGTGCCCTGCGGGTCGACAAGCTCACGCTCGCGGCGCTCGAGGCGACGATCGGCGGACCGCCCACCCCGACCGCCGTTGCACTTCATGCCGACGCAGGCGAACTGCGCTCGCGGGCCGAGGGGCTCGCGGCTTGGCTCGGTGACGAGGCGCACGTGGTGCCCAGCGACGGAGAGGTCGGAGGCGGCAGTGGCCCGGGCGTCGCGTTGCCAGGCTGGGCCGTCAGCCTTCCCGAGCGTTACGCGGCTAGGTTGCGTGCCGGAGACCCGGCCGTCGTCGGCCGGCTGGAAGGGGGCCGGTGCCTCCTCGACCTCCGCTGCGTTCCGGCCTCCGAAGACGACACCCTGGTTCGTGCGGTGCTCGCATGCAGGTGATCGCCACCGCCGGTCACGTCGACCACGGCAAGTCGACGCTGGTGCGAGCGCTGACCGGAATGGAGCCGGACCGCTGGGCGGAGGAGCACCGCCGAGGCATGACCATCGACCTGGGGTACGCGTGGACCACGCTGGCGTCGGGTCGGCAGATCGCGTTTGTCGACGTGCCGGGACACGAGCGTTTCGCCACCAACATGCTCGCGGGCGTGGGTCCGGTCCCGGCTGTGCTGCTGGTGATCGCGGCGGACGAGGGCTGGGCCGCGCAGACGGCCGAGCATGTCAGGGCACTCGACATGCTCGGCGTTCGTCATGGGCTGGTGGCGGTGACCCGGAGCGATCTCGCGGATCCCACGCCCGCAATCGACCAGGCGCACGACATGCTTGCGACCACGACGCTGGCGGGCATCCCGGCGGTGAGCGTCTCCGGTCAGACCGGCGCCGGCCTGGACGAGCTGCGGACTGCGCTCGAAACGCTGGCCGCCGGCCTGCCGCCATCCGATCCGGACGCCCGGGTCCGGCTCTGGGTGGATCGCTCCTTCACGGTCCGCGGCGCTGGGACCGTGGTCACCGGCACTCTGTCGGCGGGGACGTTGCGCCGCGGAGACTCCCTGCAGCTGGATGGCGAAACCGTGTCGATCCGAGGGTTGCAGCGCCTCGGTGAGGCGGCGGACGTCGTCACCGCACCTGCTCGGGTGGCGGTGAATCTTCGCGCCCTCGCACGCGAGAACATCCGCCGCGGTGACTCGCTGCTGACACCCGACGCATGGCGCTTCACCACGGTGGTTGACGCACGGACGACCGCTGTGGACCTGCCAAGCCATCTCGTGATTCACGTGGGCGCAGCCGCGGTGCCTGCGAGGCTTCGGAGGCTGGCGCCGGACGGCGCTCCAGCGCCCTCCGTGGTCCGGCTCCTTCTGGACTCGCCGCTGCCCCTCCAGGTGGGCGACCCTCTGCTGCTCCGGGATCCGGGCCGGCGCCAGGTGGTGGGCGGTGCGACCGTCCTCGACCCCGCGCCCCCGACGCTTCGACGTCGCGGCGCTGGCAGGGCGCGAGCGGCGGCACTTGCGAGCGAGCACGGTATCCCGGATGCCGGAGCGGAGCTGGGTCGACGACGCGCGGTGAGCCGCGCGTTTCTGCGCGAGATCGGCGTACCGGTTGGCGACCCCCTCCCAGCTGGGGTCATCGCCGCCGGGTCCTGGCTCGTGACCGAGGAGCGCTGGCAGGGCTGGGTTCGAGAGCTCCGCAGCGCCATCGACGGTCGTTCGACCGCGCTGGTCGACAACGGTGTCGCTCATGCGGATCTGGTGCGAACGCTGGGTCTCGAGGAGCCGCTGCTGCTCTCCGCCCTGCTGCGCGCGTGTCCCGAACTCGAGGACGCCGGCGGCAGGGTCCGCAAACGCGGGAGCGCGCCGCTGCTGCGTCCGGATCTCGGGCAGGCGGTGTCGCGGCTGGTCGCGTCGCTCGAAGTCGAGCCGTTCGCCGCTCCGGAGCACCACCAACTCGCCACCCTCGGGCTGGGACGCCGCGAGCTCGGTGCCGCCGCGGCGGCGCGCACGATCCTGCTGCTGCAGGGTGACATCGCCCTTCTTCCCACGGCACCCGGCGTCGCCGAGGAGCGCCTGCGCGGACTGCCGCAGCCGTTCACGCTCTCGGCGGCGCGACAGGCGCTTGGGACGACCCGGCGGATCGCGGTCCCGCTGCTCGAACATCTCGACCGGATCGGTGTCACCGAACGCGTGGACGGAGACCTGCGCAGACTGCGCGTGCCCACCGTTGTCGCTTAGGAACGCGTGACGCGCTCGCGCTGCGGGATGACCGTGTAGCGAGGGTCGCGCGCCGAGGCCTGCCCGGCTTCGAAGATCGCGAATCGGGTGCAGACAGATCCGGCCAGCAATGCTGCGCCGCTCATCGCAGCGGCGATCCGGTTGCGCCCTCCGAGCGCAACGGTCCCGACGGCTCCGGCGATGCTCAGCCCGCGGCTGGCGTTGAATAGCCGGCCGGCCTTTCCCGAGTGCAGCGTCTCGGCGCTGAGACCCATGCTCCGCTCCATCTGCAGCTCCATGGTGAAAGCGAGGACGGCGCCGCCGACCGCCATCCGCCGCGCCGGTGTTGTCTCGCTCAGCCGGGCGCCGACCATGCCCAGTCCGCCGGCAGCCGCTGCCGCAGATCCGACGAAGACGAGCGGTAGCTCACGGTGAGCGGCGTGCCACGCCGGGGTGGCCGTGTCGGCGAGCAGCACCCCGGTGTACGAGGCCAGCCCCGGCGCGAGCGCCGCGGCAAGGAGCCCGGCGGGCCTGGCGGCGGCGTCGAGGAGCCGGCCGGCTATCGGTATCCGGAACGGCAGCAACGCCGCGACCTCGGCGGCGCCCGCCATGCCTGCCAGCGGTCCAAACGTGGTGAGGATCCAGGTGCCCACCGACATCGGCGACGTCGGTTTCGCGGTGCGCATCATGTTCAGGAATCGTGCCGGCCTTCCCAGGTCGTGAATGAGCGCGGCGGATCCGGCAGCTGCCCCGAAGAGCGCGCCGATGCGCGCAACCCGGCGCAGCTCGGGGAGGTTCATGAGGTCCGCGCCCGCGGCGAGGAGCGACGAACCGGCCGCGAGCCCGCCGAGAAAAAGGTAGGCGGGGATGTCGCTCTGCCACGGTGCGGCCTTGACGATCGGGCGCCCGTAGTACGAGGTGAATGTCGCCGGCGGAACCATCAGGCGCTCGCCTTCCCTTCCGCGACGGCGACGCCGTGGCGCCTCGGCCTGGACAGTCACGATCGGGCTTTCACGAACGCCGCCGCCGCACCGGCGAGCAGGGTCGCGCCGGCGATCGCCGCTGTCCGCCACATTGCCGGCAGGTCACGGGTGGTGACCACCGGATCCGGCGGCAGGCCGTACACCTCAGGCTCGTCGAGGAGCAGGAAGAACGCGCCCGCTCCGCCGATCCCGTCGTCCGGGTCAGCGCCGTACAGCCTCGCATCGGCGACGCCCGCGGCGTGCAATTCCTCGACGCGGTGGTTCGCTCGAGCTCGCAGCTCGTCGAGGTCGCCGTACTGGATCGACTGGGTCGGACATGCCTGGGCACAGGCCGGGCTCATGCCGTCTCGGAGGCGGTCGTAGCAGAGCGTGCACTTCTGAGCGATGCCGACGTTGCGTGCACCGGCGGGCCCCTCGCGCCGGTCGATCACGCCGAAGGGACACGCCGGGATGCAGTACCCGCAGCCGTTGCAGACGTCGTCCTGGACGACGACGGTGCCGAACTCGGTGCGCATCAATGCCCCGGTTGGGCAGACGTCGAGGCAGGCGGCGTGCGTGCAGTGCTTGCAGACGTCGGATGACATCAACCAGCGGATGCCCGTCTCCGCAGATCCCGCCGCTGTGTCCTGAGGGCCGGAGGAGGCCCCGGCGGAGGCTGAATAGTCCGGTTTGAAGCCGGAGCCGGGGTCTCCTCCGGCCTCCTGGCCATGCG
The DNA here is from genome assembly GCA_003131685.1 of Candidatus Dormiibacterota bacterium. Lineage (GTDB taxonomy): Bacteria > Chloroflexota > Dormibacteria > Aeolococcales > Aeolococcaceae > Palsa-851. The sequence goes on along the minus strand of PKWB01000046.1, from coordinate 14,781 downwards.
TGGCGGCAACCAGGGGCAGCGGCGTGAGGCTTCCGGCCCCGACGGGACGGCGAGGCTGTTCGATGAAGGCCACATGACGCCACGTGCTGGCTCCGAGACCGCCGGTGTTGTCGTATGACATCCCGAGCATCTGCAGGCCGTCCTCGGGGATGCCGTTCCACTCCTTACAGGCCACCTCGCACGCTTTGCAGCCGATGCAGACGGAGCCGTCGGTGAAGAAACCCTTACGGGCAGGAGCCTCGCTCCACCCGGTGTCCCGGGCGGGATCGGCGGCAGTCGACCAACCATGCATCAGGGGCCTTCCTCGCGTGGCGTCACCCGCGTGGCGCCGGTCTCGGCGGTGATCCCGGCGCGCCTTCGGTATTCCTCGACGTAACGAGGCAACGCCGGGCCGGTCGGTCGCCGGCCGGGCTGGATGTCACACGCGGCTGCCTTGGAATCCTGGATGTGCACGTTGGGGTCGAGAGCAACCCCCATGACGTCGTTGGCGGAGTCGCCGCTGACGATCGCGCTGCCACCGCCCACTCCCCAGTGGTACGGCAGGCCGATCTGATGAATGGTGCGACCGCCGGCGACCAGTGGGGTGACCCGATCGGTGACCATGACCCTCGCCTCGACGGCGGTGCGAGCGGTCACGATGGTCGCCCAGCCGAGGTGCTCGAGCCCGCGCTCCGCGGCCAGCTCCGGGGAGACTTCGCAGAAGAACTCCGGTTGCAGCTCCGCGAGATAGGGCGACCAGCGGCTCATGCCGCCGGCAGTGTGGTGTTCGGTGAGCCGGTACGTGGTGACCACATACGGATACACGTCGGAGCCTGGCTCCGGCGGCGACGGGCTGGTGAGGTTCTCCCTGCGGGGGAACATTTCGCGAGTTGGGTTTGCCTGCTGGGGATGCATCGCGTTGCGAACCGGGGATTCGAGCGGCTCGTAGTGCACCGGCAGCGGGCCGTCGAGCAGCCCGCTCGGCGCGTAGAGCCAGGCCTTTCCGTCCGCCTGCATGATGAATGGGTCATCGCCGGCAAGCCCGTCAGGGCCGCCGACACCCGGTTCGGGCCGGAAAGACGGCGCCTTGTTCACCTGGAAGTCCGGAATGTCGTGGCCGGTCCAACTTCCAGCGACCTCGTCCCACCACACGTACGCCTTGCGCTGGCTCCATGGCTTGCCGTCCGGGTCGGCGGAGGCACGGTTGTAAAGGATGCGCCGGTTCATCGGCCAGGCCCATCCCCACTCCGGCGCAACCCACGATTGCTGTGATCCCGGCTTCCGCCGCGCCGACTGATTGACGCCGTCGCTGTAGACGCCGGTATAGATCCAGCATCCACCCGATGTCGAGCCGTCCGCCTTCATCTCGACGAAGCTCCTGAGCATCTGGCCGGCCCTGTCGCCGCTGAGGTGCCGGCCGTTAATTTCCTGCAACACCGCCGCGGCGTCGGGCTCGTCACCGTCGACCATCGGGTAGTCCCATGCGAGCCGGAGCAGCGGCTGATCGCGGGCCAGCGCCGACGTCTCGAGGCGTTCGCGAAGCAGCCGTCCGAGGTGAAAGAAGAAATGCAGCTCACTGCGACAATCGCCCGGCGGATCGACCGCCTTGTGATGCCACTGGAGCAGACGCTGCGTCTGCGTGAAGGTGCCGTCCTTCTCCGTGTGCGCCGCCGCGGGCAGGAAGAACACCTCGGTGCCGATGTCCTCGGTGTGCATCTCGCCGGTGGCGATCTCGGGGCCGTCCTTCCAGAAGGCAGCCGACTCGATCAGGTTGAGGTCGCGCACCACCAGCCACTTGAGGTGCGACATCGCGAGCCGCTGCATCTTGCCGTTGGACGACCCCACCGCGGGATTCTGCCCGAGGAGGAAGTAGCCCTCGACCTTGTCGTCGAGCATGTTGACGATCGTCTGATAGTTGCTGTGGTCGGCGTTGATGCGCGGCAGCCAGTCAAAACCGAAGTCGTTGTCCTGGGTGGCGGCCTCGCCCCACCACGCTTTCAGCAAGCTGACCATGTAGGTGTCTGCCGCGGTCCAGAACCCTTTCTGGCCCTCGCTCTTGATCGCCGCGAGGTATCCGGCGAGATTGCTGTTCGAGCTCGCGCTCGGCATCGGGAGGTAGGCGGGCAGCAGGTCGAACAGGGTCGGGATGTCTGTCGAGCCCTGAATGCTCGCGTGCCCGCGCAGCGCGAGAATGCCGCCGCCGGGACGGCCGATGTTGCCGAGCAGCAGCTGGATGATCGCCGCACCGCGGATGTACTGAACACCGACGGAATGCTGCGTCCACCCGACCGAATACACCCATGCCGTGGTGCGCTCGCGACCACTGTTGGCGGTGACCGCCTCGCACACCTTGGCCAGCTGCTCGGGGGGCACGCCGCAGATCCGCTCCACCATCTCCGGCGTGTACCGAGCGTAGTGCCGCCTGAGAATCTGAAAGACGCAGAAGGGGTCTTGCAGGGTCTCGTCGCGGCGGACCTCGCTATGTGGCAGGGCGGTGCCGCGCCCACCGAACTCGTGCCCCGACCCGCCGGGCTGGGCGGGTGGCTCCCTCCGGGCCACGACTCGCGATCCGGCGGCAGCCGCGGTCTCCATGCCTTCGTACGCCCAGCTGGTTGTGTCGTATGTGCCCGTCTTGGGGTCGAACCCCGAGAACAGACCTCCGAGCTGGTCAGCGTCCTGAAAATCCTCGCTGACGATGGTTGCGGCGTTGGTGTAGCTGACCACGTACTCGCGGAAATACTTCTCGTTGGTGAGGATGTAGTTGATGATTCCGCCAAGGAAGGCAATATCGCTCCCCGCTCGCACCGGCAGGTACAGGTCCGCCACGGCAGACGTTCGCGTGAACCGCGGGTCGACGTGGATGATCGTGGCGCCACGCGCCTTCGCCTCCATCACCCACTGGAATCCGACCGGATGGCACTCCGCCATATTCGAACCCTGGATGACGATGCAGTCAGAGTTCTGCAGATCCTGCTGGAAGGTCGTGGCTCCGCCGCGTCCGAACGAGGTCCCCAGACTGGGGACAGTGGAGCTGTGTCAAATACGGGCCTGGTTTTCGACCTGCACGACCCCGATGGCGGTGAAGAGCTTCTTAATGAGGTAGTTCTCTTCGTTGTCAAGGGTCGCTCCGCCGAGGCTGGCAATGCCGAGCGTCCGGTGCAGGGGGTTGCCCTCGTCGTCGGCGTCCTCCCAGTTCCGCGCACGGGCATCGAGGACGCGGTCAGCGATCATCTCCATGGCACGCTCGATCGGGAGGTCCTCCCAGTCGGTGCCGAATGGCCTGCGGTACTTCACGGTCGTCACCCTGCCGGGGCCGTTGACCAGCTGCTCGCTCGCGGACCCCTTGGGGCAGAGCCGGCCACGCGAGATCGGCGAGTCGGGATCGCCCTCGATCTGGATCACGCGCTCGCCTTTGACGTAGACACGCTGGCCGCAGCCGACCGCGCAGTACGGGCACACGCTCTGGACCATGCGATCCGCGGTCCTGGTGCGAGGAGCGAGATCCTCGGTATGCGCCGAGCGAACCGCCGTGCCGCGGCCGAGGTGGTCGGCGCTGGTGAGCTGACGGAGCACCGGCCATTGACGGACTCGAGTGCGAATGCTCACGACAAAAACCTCCGAGCGTGCTATGACCGGCGCGACAGAATGCCAAGGATGATAGTCCCGCTGTACGGGCGTCGCCACCGATGTCCCTGAGCCCGCTGTCGAGGTACCAGCCCCCGCCGTATCGGCCGAAGGTCCTGGTGATCGTCGCGCTGGTGGTGGTGGCGCTCCTGGACGCGACGTCCATGCTGCTGAAGTGGGTCGGGGTGTTCACCAGCGCCGGGGATTACGTGATCGCGAACGGCCTGCAGCAGGCCAGTTGGATCCTCGTCGTCGCGGCGGTCGTGGTCGCGCTCGCGGTACGGCTGAGCCTTCGCCCGCCGACAGGGTTCGTGCATTTTGTCTTCGTCGGGGTCGACTTCCTTGTGCTGCTCGGCCTCTACATCGAGTACATCAACAACCTGGGTCGCGCGGAGTCGTACACGACGAGGCCCTACCTGGGGCCCGGATTCTTTCTCGCGCTCGGCGCCACGGCGCTTCTCATCGCCGCGACCGTGGTTGGATGGCGTGAGCGCGACAATTGGCCCGGTGCCGTCGAAAACCTGGCGCGTCGATGAGGCGGATCAGATGGGCGCGCGGGACTCCGCATCGCGCAGCCGCTTGCACAGGACGAGCAGCAACTTATAGGTGATGGTCGGGTTCTCGACCAGCGCGGCTTTGAAATTCCACGATGCGAGCGTGAGCGTGCTCATGGGTGTCTCCGCGGAGACCGTTGCCGAGCGCGGACCGCCATCGATGAGGGCGATGTCGCCGAATGAATCGCCGGGGCCAAGCCGGCGAATGCGCCGTCCGTTGCGGCTCACCACCGCGGTGCCCGACACAATGAGGAAGAACCGGCCGCCGCGGTCGCCCTCCTGCACCATCACCTTGCCGGCCGGATAGTCGTAGTCGCGCATGAATTGAAGGATGAAACCCGCCTCCTTCTTGGTCAGCCCGGCGAAGAGCTCGACCCCGCTCAACAGGTTGACCTGCGCGCTCCGATTTGCCATTGCATTCTCCCAACTCCGATGTGGGTTGCATCATAGGCAACCTCGACCGGCCCTGAGGCGGCTCGCATCGCCGCCCACGAGTGCATCATCCAGAGGCGATGAGCGGCGAACGCAGGACGATGAGAACGACTGCGACGGCGTTGATCGTCGCCGTCGCAGTCGCAGGGCTGGCCGGCTATTTGATCTCGAGGCCGCAGGGGCCGGCGCGTGATGCACCGCCGATCTCGAACCTCGTGCCGACGCCGAGCGGCCCGTTTTCGACCGATGGATACAGCGTCGCCGACGATGGCGCAACCAACCAGGTCGTCGTGTTCGGCGGCAATCTCAGCCTCACCCAGACGTGGGTGTGGAGTGCGAGTCACTGGGAGCTTCAGCACCCGCGCGCGAGCCCGTCAGGACGGGAGGAGGCTGCCACCGCCTACGATCCGCAACTCCACATGGTCCTGCTGTTCGGAGGCATCCGGCCGCCGGAGACGGGTCTTCGCGACACCTGGGGCTGGGACGGCACCACGTGGCACGAGCTTGACTCGGGGTTCAACGGACCACCCCCGGGCGAGGCCGCAATGGCGTGGGATCCAGTGGTGAATGCCATGGTGCTCATGCCCGCGTCCAGCTCCGGGGCCGATACGTGGACGTGGTCGAACACCCACTGGATCGACCATCGCCAGACGGATCCCTACATGCCGACGGGCATTCTCGAGCTCGCGTTCGACCCCGCTGCACACGCATTGATGGCTGCCGGCTTCGGCGACGTCATCGGCCCTGGCGTCGGCGCCGTGGTTGAGACATGGACGTGGGATGGGATGGCGTGGCGTCAGATCACCACACCGCATGTTCCGTCGGCCTATGGAATCCTCGGTCTGAGCTGGGACCCCGTCACGGCTCGATTGTTGCTCTTCGGTCAGGGCCCCACGGAGGTGCCGCTGCTGCGATGGGTGTGGACGGGTACCGATTGGCAGCGATTGGCACCGGTGGTCAAACCCATGATCATCCAGGGGTTCTTGACGAGCGCTGACACCGCCAAGCTGCGCCTGGTCGGCGAGCTGAGTGAACCCCAGGGTGCGATCACGCCGATCGATGTCTGGGCGTGGACCGGGTCCGCCTGGAAACTGGAGAGCGGCCAGTAGACATCGCGCGCTGATCCGACGCCTTGGTGACGGCCATGTCGATAAGAGACTTCGGTGCTAGGTTCCGCGCATGGCTTCTTCGGTGGCGTATCGTGAAGCGCGGAAGGGAACGCGCGCCTGCTCCCCTTGACCGTGCGCCCTCCCGCGTGCTTTGCCGCTCTTGCGCTGGCGGCGACTCTCGGCGTGGCGGCCTGCGGCGCTCAGGCGCCCGGAACCGTCTTGTCAGCGGTGTCCTGCTCTGTTCCCCGAGTCAACGCGGTGAGCAGCGCCACCGCGACTCCTGCCGCCACGAGTCTCGGCATCGCCACGCCGGTATGGTCTGGTGCGGTGGGGCGTCCCTCGACGGTCGTGGGTGGTGTTGCATATGGGACTGGGCCAGAAGGGCATTGCACCACGACGTTCGACGTCGCGACCGGACGGCTGGACTGGACTGTCGCCCCGCCGGCTGACCGCCCCTACCTGTTCGACGTCGTGGCCGATGCGACGACCGTCCTCGCTGCGACCGGTCATGCGGAGTCACCAGGGCCTGGCTTGAACGCGCCGCTGATCAGCGAGCTGATCGCCTACGACTCGCACACAGGTCGCGCGAGGTGGAGTGTGACGATCCCGGATGATGGCCAGAAGATTCCGGCTCTGCTGACGGGATCGACCGTGGTCGTGTCCGAGGAAGACGGAACGCTGCTTGGTCTGAGCGAGCAGACGGGCCACCAGATGTGGCGCGATCGCGCACAGAGGGGCTGCCCTGACGACATGCCCCCGGGTTATCAGCCGAACGCGGTAGTGATCGGGCCGGGCCCGCCGGTCGATGGCACCCCCACCGCGATCGTGCTCACCTGCGAAGGCGGAAGCATGATTGCCGTCGACGCCGCGAACGGCGCGACGCGGTGGACGTGGGAGGTCCCGGCGGGCTGGAATCTCGAGCCGCAGTTGTCGAACACGGTCGATGCCGGGTCGCCCGGAGGAGTGGCCGTTGCGGCGTTCATCGGCCTGATCCCTCCAGCCAACGCACCCAAAAGGATTGCCGCACCTCCCGGCCCTCTGCGCCCCACCAGGATTAGCAATGTCTACGGACTCGAGGCCGGCGGTGACCTGGTGGTGCTCGACGGCCTCACCGGTCGCGTGCGCTGGGACCTGACCGACGTCGCCGGGTCGGTACTGCCGGTCGGCGGTGCGGGGAGCATCTGTGTCGTCACCGACGCCGGGATCGACTGCAGGCGCGCAGCCGACGGCAGTCCGGAGTGGGCGACGACCTGGGTCGCGAAGAATGCGAGCCGGCAATGGCCCGCGCTGGGCTGCATGAGCCTGGCCGGTGGGGCGCAACCCTGCGCCGTCGGCGCCGGCAACCTCCTCTACGTCGCGCTGCCGACGGCTTCCACCCCCGCATACCGACCGCCCCAGGGCCACAGAGCCCCCCGGGGACGTTCGTGTTGACCGCACTCCGATTGGATACGGGCAGGGTCATGACCAGAGTGCCGCTGCCGGTATTCGTCGATTCTCAATCCAGCATCGCCATCTCGCTGGCGTCACCGCCGGGCGTCCTCGCGGTGGGTGACGGGTTCGCGCTGGTGACCCCGGAGTACGCGGAGACAGATGACGTCGAGGCTTTCGCGACGCCGCACTAGCGCAGCTCGGTCAGCTCCAGGTCATGGTGAGCCTACCCTGGCAAGAGGCAGGCCATCCCGACCCGGCGGCGACCGCAAAGGTGTTCGCTTTTTCCCCGGACTCCCGTAGTTGGAGCATGATGCGCTCGAGTCCCACCCCGCCTCTCGCGCTGCCTGCGGTCGGTGCACTGTCGTGCGTCGCCGACGCTGGACCGGCCGATGCCCAGGAACTGTGCGAGCGGTACGCCCATCGCATCTATCGGTTCGCGGCCATGGTCGCTCGCGGGGACGTCGAGGCTGAGGACCTCGCCCACGACGCCCTGATCAAGGCCATACGAAGGCTGGACCTGTACGACTCCGCGCGGGGTAGTGTCGAAGCTTGGCTCTGGCGCATCGTGGTCAACACCGCACGCGACGCCGGCGTGACCGCACGCCGACGCTTCGAGTTGCTGTCCCGGCTGCGATCCGAGGCGGCCTCGGCACCGGTGAGCGCCCCCGCCCCACTCGTGCGGGATGACCAGTTGATGACGGCGATTCGCGACCTCAAGCCCCGAGACCGAGCAGTCGTCGCTCTTCGCTTCGGCGCTGACCTCGATTACGAGGGTGTTGGCACTGCGTTGGGGATCTCAACCGCGGCAGCGGGTGTCGCGACGCGGCGTGCGCTGTCCCGCCTCCGCACCATTCTGGAGACGCGAGATGACCAGTAGCACCACCGACGTTGCACTCGAAGAGCGGCTGCGCACCTTGACCGTGGATGCTCCGCCGACGCTGGTTGCGCGCGTTCTGGCGACGGTGGCGTCGGCGCCTGGCACAGTTACCGAGCGGCGTATGTCTGTGCGCCGCCGGGTCGCCGTGGCTGCCGTCGCGTTGGTGATATTCGTTGGCGGGAACAGTGTCGCCGCCCATCTCATACCCGCTTACGCGTCGCTTCTACACCGCATCCCGATCGCGGGCGCTCTGCTCGTCAATACGGGTCTCATTTCATCAACCGACGTGGTCCCCGCCAACGACACCTCCACCGACCACGGGTACACGCTTCATATTGTCGGGTCCTACGCGGATGCCGCGGGAACCCAAGTCCTGTTCACCCTAGCGGGACCGGTCGGCGGCGATCCCCCCGATCTGTTGGGCAGTACCACCACGCTCACCGACCAGTTCGGCACCACATACACACTCAATCCACATGACCTCGGAAGCGGTGACTTCAACCTCGCGCCGCCGTGGAACTGGTCGCTCAATTTCGAACCGCTGCGCGGCGCGGCCGCCAACTCGAACGTCTTTGTGACCATGCACATCCGCGGGCTGTACATCAATGCCCACACCGATCGAGCCGCCTCGTGGGAGCTGCGGTTCAAGGTTAGGGAGCTGCGGTCGCTGCCGACCACGACGCCCGCGCCGATCCAGCTCGGCTCCGACCACTTCACGTTCCACTCGATCGTGGTGACCGACGCCAGAATCGACTTCACGTTCACGCAGACGGGCAACGAGTCTCCGTTTCCAGGCACCGCGTTCAGCGCCGAACCGGAGCCAACCGGCGTGCTGTGCCCCGGCTGCATCGTTGGAGACCCAGTCATCGCGTTCTACGGGCCAGATGGACAGCGGCACCACGATCTCGAGGGCAGCGCATGGCCCACGACTGCGAAGACCTCCGAGGCGTCCGTGGTGTTTGCTTCGGATGGGCCTGGCATCTACCGTTTCACACTCACTGCAGTCAACGGCGACAGCGTGCAGGAGACCTTTGTGGTCGGCCGAGGGGCTTGAGCGCACCCACTCAGCTCTTCGTGTGGTCGAGGCCCGGATCGTCGAGATCCTGTCAGTGACTGATCGGGAACGCCTCGCGACGATCGGCGGCACCGAGAGCGTCAGGATGCCGTCGGATCCGCCACCTGAGCGGTGAAGAGAATCGCACCAGAGGTGGTGTCACGGATGACGAACAGGAAGGGATGGTCGATCGCGATCAGGGTGACCGGTGGCGCGCCCCCGCCACCGAGGCCGATCACGACGGTCGCCGCTGCAGCGGTCGTTCCGACCTCGTCCACATGGATCAGCGCCCGCTGCAGTAGCTGGCCAACATGGAGCTGGTTGCTCGGCTCGATGCCGCTGAGATCCGCGGCCGTCGTGAACGCATCGGTCATGCCGAGAGGTTCGAGAATAGGAGTCAGCGACTCCGACGACGCGATGTTGAATTTGGGCATGGTGATATTCAGGTCGATTGGCGTCAGCTGCTGATCGATCGACGTCAGCGTCGCCAGGGTCATGCTCGCAACGAAGGCTCCGATGTTCTCGGAGGTCGGCATGATCACGTCGGCCGCAAAGTGCCCCCCCACATACGGAAGCTCGACCGCGGTGACGCCCGCACCGATGTAGGCGGGCAACGTCCAAGGCCCGCCTTGCATCATATTGGCCATCACCTGGTTGTTGTCAGGCAGGAAGAAGGGCTCCTGCGATGTGAAGTCGACAATGAACTGGTTCTTCCAGTGGGCGTCGAAGTAGATCGCGTCGGCCAGCACGAGCTTTGCGGTCTGGATGTCGCTCGCGCCGACCACGACGGGAATCATCCCGTGGGTGGCGGCACTTACCCATTTGTTGATGAGCGCAGCCGCGCCCTGCGGGTTGCCGCTGAAGTCGACCAGGCTGGACGGCGATGCGAAGTCTGTCGCCAGGGTGTTCAGGAACGCGGGGTCGAATGGCAAACCCTTCTGAAGCCAGATCGCGTTGGCGACATCGAGCGATATGCCATCTGCATGAGCGGTCGCGAGCAGCGAAGCGTCGAACTGCTTCCAGGCAGCCGCCTGCTGCTCAGGGCTGACACCTGCGGCGTGCATGACCGTTGCGATCTGCGTCTGGGTGTCGCCCTTGGCGCCGAGCTCCAGCATCGCCAGCGCGGTGGCCAGGCTGTAGGCCGAGTCGACGAAGTTCGCATTCGGCTTGCTCAGCTCGAGCTGGTGGAGCACGTCGACGGTGAGCGCGTTACCGGCTAGGGCCGCAGCCGTTTCATCCCCTGGAGTGACCGTGACCCCGGCCAGCAGGTTGAAGGGCTCAGGTGTCGGCGTGGCACTCGGCTCAGCCGTTTGCGGGGGCGACGGAGTAACCGAGGGTCTGGCGCTGGGATGGCTCGCGGTGCTGCTGCACCCGGACGCCACCATCGCGACGACCACCGTCGAGAGAATCCCTGCGCGCCGCAGGCCCGTGTGCGTGGTTCGATGGGAGACCTGGCGTGACATGACGTTCCTCCGGTCGACGGCAGCTGCCGTCAATCCCTTGAACGCCGACATCGCGCAGAAGATACGTTCGTTCGGTTTCCGCGAATCGCTGCCGTTCCAGAGAATTGGTCAGGTGCTGCCTCATCGGCGACCGCGGCCTCGACAGCACGGTCTCCGGCGACCCTGGCTGTTCACGCCAGGCGAGGTCTCACGGAGCGACGATCCTGACCGGAACACCAACCGCGCGCGGCCACCTCCTGTCCGTCGTGAGCACAGTGGCACCGAGCACGGATGCCGTGCCCAGCGTCAGCGCGTCAGGGAGGCGCAGTGTCGGATGCGAAGCGCGCAACCGCGCGGCTGCGTGGGCCGCCGCTGTGTCGAGCGGGTGAATCCGCACGCCGAGATCAGCAAGGAAGCGCTCAACGCTCTGCACCAGCTTGCCACCGAGCGAATAGGGGCGGACGAGGACCTCGGCGAGCACGGACGCCGGCACGACGAGGTCGTCGCGAGACAGTCCACCCAGAGCTGCCACGGAGGCTTGGTGATGGGCGTCCACCGCGTCGAGCGCCCCAATGATCACCCCCGCGTCGAGGATGACCATGGTCACGCCGTTCCGTCGACGTCAGCAGCTGGCCGGGAGCGATCCCACTCATCGCGCAGGGCGTCGAGATGGCCCACGGGCCACACCCCACTCATGCTCCCCACGTGCTTCAACCATGGGGCTTTGCCGGCCGGCCTGATGGTGGCCTCGCGGCCCTTGGGCACAATCTCCAGCTCATCACCGGCGCGAACGCCCATCTCGCGCATGACGCTCACGGGGATGGTGATCTGATTCTTGCTGCTGAGGCGGATGCGCTTCCGCAAGGTTCGCTTTACCTTGGATGGCATAGGTAAAGGATACACTCTGTCGGTATCTGACAGACGGGCGGTCGAGGCGAGCCGCGTATAGCTCGTTCCGGAGTTGACGGCGGTTGACGTCAAGCCACGACGACCTGTCGTTGATCGAGTGAGAGCACACTCGTGTGAGGAACCGTCACCGCCTTGGGCCCGCTGCCTCGGTGGGGCGAGCTGAGTCTTCGGTCAGGCGGCGCCGGCGAGCTGCAACGCAAGGCCCGGGACGTCCTTCCCCGCCTGGCTGAGTCGACGCAGTTCCAGTACCTTCTCGATTGGGATCGGCCGTCCAAAATGGAATCCCTGGGCGAACTCGCAACCCGCCTCGCGAAGAGGGGCAATCTGCTCCACGCGTTCGACACCCTCTGCGATGCACCGGAGACTCAACGCATCACACATCCGGATGATGGCGCGAGCTGCAGATCCCTCCGCGTGTCCCTTATCGATCCCGTCGACGAACAGGCGAGCGATCTTCAACTCCTCCACGGGAAGCCGTTGAAGATACGCGAGCGAAGAATACCCGGTGCCGAAGTCGTCGACCGAAATCCGAATGCCGAGCGCGCGGAGTTCGCGCAGTTGATCGCCGGCGATGCTCTTCTCGTCGATGAACGCACCCTCGGTAATCTCGAGCACCAGATGCTCGCCGGAGACTCCGGCCTTCTCCAGCGCCGTTCCCACCTCATATGCGAAGGCCGGCTCGAGCAACTGGACGGCGGAGACATTGACGTTCATCGTCAGCGCCGTCTCCCGCGTCACGTCGATCCGGGTGAGGTCGCGCAATGCGGTGCGGAGGACCCAACGACCCATGGGGAGGATCGCACCCGACGCTTCGGCGGCGGGAATAAAGCGATCCGGCGGAACCACACCGAACCGAGGGTGCGTCCATCTCGCCAAGGCCTCGTAACCGACGATCGCTTCATCGTCGAGGCGCACGATGGGCTGGTATTCCAGGCGGATCTCCTTCCGTTCGATGGCAACTTCGAGTTCATTTGCAAAGTCCTGGTCATCGACGATTTCCGTGTACATCGATGGCGTGAAGGCAACAAGGCGGTTCTTTCCCCGATCCTTGGCGGCGTACATGGCGATGTCTGCCTCCTGGGTGAGGAGTTCTGGTTCCATGCCCGCTCTGGCCATGACAAATCCGACACTGGCACCGATGGAGAAGGTGCGTCCGCCAACCAGGAACCGGACACCCAGCGCTTCGATAAGGCGCTCGCCGAGCTTCGTGGGATCGGTCTGCCCCGTGACCAGCACGGCGAATTCGTCGCCCCCCAAACGAGCCATGATGTCAGTCGAACGACCGATGCTGCGCATGCGCTGCGCCACTTCGACGAGGAGGGCATCGCCTGACGAGTGTCCTGCAAGGTCGTTGACGCGCTTGAAGTCGTCGAGATCGATCATCAGCATGCCCACTTGCTCGTGGCTCTCTTTCAGCGCGGCGGCGATGGCATGGTTGAACGCTGACCGGTTGAGCAGGCCGGTCAATGCATCGGTCGTCGCTTGTTCCTCGAGCTCAACGCCGAGTGCGGCGAGGCTCCAGTTGAGCCCCGTCATCCGGGCCATGACCAGCAGAAATGAAAGCGCCGACGCAACAGCGACGATGACCACGTCCTTGCCGTCGAAGACCAGGAGCAACGGTCCGACGAGCACCGCCAGGCACAGTGAGCCCAGGCGGCTCTTGTTCACCTGGATACGGGCGGTGGTTGGCAGCCGAGGAAACTCGCGCGCTGTTGGATGCGTCGCGGCGACGCCGATCAACAGGTAGGACGTCATCCACAATCCGTCGGTTGGTCCGCCAAATGCATAGGTGCCATTGAGAATGCCGACCGCGTAGACGATGTCGGCGGCCAGGAGCGCGATAAAGCTCGCCACGAGCAATCGCGATGCTCCACTCTTGTGCAAACCGGAGAGCGAGATGCGGACGAGGACGGCGAAGACCATGAGGTCCATCGTCGGGTAGGCGGCAGACACCATGTGTTCAAAGATGGATTCGCCAGGCGCCCGGATGCTTGGACCGATGACGAACAGCCACATCAGCGTTCCGCCGGCGACGGTCATGATGGCGGCGTCGAGCAGGTCTCCCTGGTGCCCGCCGCGCCGTTGCTTGCCGATGGCAAGCAGCGCCACGACGAAGCACGGATACGTGAGCAACCACAAGACGTCCACCGGACCTGGGAAGTGAACCGCATGCCCGGTGATGAGGGGGTACAAATAGTAGGGGCCATTGGCCAGTGTCGACAACGCCATCGATGCAGCCAGTGCGACCCAGACCAGTCGATTCAACCGGCTGGTGCGCAACGCCGCACGGATCGCAGCCACAACCGCGGAAGCATTCACAGACGTCAGCAGGAGAGCCTGGGCCAAACCGGCCTTCGGCAGTAGGTAGTACACGAGGATCGCGGCAGCCCCGAGCGCTGCATATAGCATCCACACGTGGCTGACGGGTTTGGCCTGTATCTCGGCGTGATCGACAGCCACGAGCGGACCAGGAACTATCGTCGCGGTCCGTGGCGCCGCAAGGCTCGTGAATGCCATTGGGGTGACTGCAGCTGCCGCGGGGCGAAACTCGTGGGTGCCGTCGAGATTCAACTCCGCCACTCTGGCTGACGGTTGTTTTTCGCGGTGTGCCATCTGTTTTTCCCGACCTTTTGCCACAGCGTCACCCATCGGTGGATCGTCAGCGTACGAATCATCCGCACCGGAGCAACCACGTCACATAGTCCGCGCATCTCGCGCCGCCTGGGCGCTCGCCTCGCTCGAAGTCCCGCGAGTGCCCGAGGAGGCGCCTGCTCGTTCCTCGTGCCGCGGCTGTACTTTCGTAGCAGGCACTTCGGGCGCGCAAATATCGCGCTCCCTTCCGGTCACCACATGGGCTCAAGCCTGAGCTTTAGTCCCAGGGGGAATGGGACCTTCTGCCGCGGCTAACAGTGACAGCGGGAGACGAGGCTCGAACTCGCGACCCTCAGCTTGGGAAGCTGATGCTCTACCAACTGAGCTANNACCACTGAGCTACTCCCGCTCGTACGCGAAGGCCAGAGTATATCGGCGCCACTGCAGGCTCCTGACGAGGTCAGACCGGCTGAGCTGCCCCAAGGCGCTGCGACTCGATCCACCGGCTCAGCGGCTCACCGGACTCGAATGAGGTGATCAGCGCGTAGCGCGGATTCGGCCCCGGGTTGTGCACGACGTGATACAGCCGCTCGGTGTCGAGCACCAGCTGGCGCCTGGGATGGAGGGGAATGCGGCTCTCGGTTGCCGGGTCATCGCGAACCTCGCGCAGAATGAACTCCGATCCCTCGGGGGCGTTGAGCTCGAGCCAGGATCGGACCACCCACCCCTCACCGTCCGGGTTGAGGCGGTTGTTGTCGTCCTGGTGCAGCTGGCGCAG
>PKWB01000049.1 GCA_003131685.1 Candidatus Dormiibacterota bacterium | reverse complement strand
TCAGCGACATCGAGACGATCGAGCCGGGCGAGACCCATTTGTCGGGCCACAGCTTGAGGTGCGCGTTGACGGTCGCGCCGACGCCGATCGTGCAGCCGCGCCCGATCACGCTGTTCTCGTTGATCTTGGCGCGCTTCTGGATCGTGTTGCGGTCGGCGACGGTGCAGTCGTTGAGCGCGGCTTCCTCGCCGACGTAGACGTCCTCCCAGGTCACGCTGCGGCTTACCGTCGCGCCACGCTCGACGATCGTGCGGTCGCCGATGACGGCCGGCCCGACGATCGACGCGCCGGCGTGGATGCGCACGTCGCGGCCGAGCACGACCGGTCCCTCGATCTTCGCGGTCGGATCGACCCGCGTCCCCGGACCGGCGTACACGCTCGGCGCGATCTCCTCGCCGGCAAATTGGATTGCGAGTTTCCGTTCGACCGCGTCGTAGTTCGCCTGCTGATACTGCTCGAGGTTGCCGATGTCGGTCCAGTACGCGTCGATCACGTAACCGCCGAGCTTCGCGCCCTCGCGCAGCATCTCGGGGAACAGGTCCTTGGAGAAATCGTAGACCCGGCCGCGCTGCATCCGGTCGAGGATGGCGGGCTCGAGCACGTAGATCCCCGTGTTGATCGTGTCGGAGAAAACCTCGCCCCACGACGGCTTCTCGAGGAAGCGCTTGATGTTTCCCTCGTCGTCGGTCACCACGACGCCGTACTCGAGCGGGTTCGGCACGGAGTGGAGCACGATCGTGGCGTGTGAGCCGCGCTCGGTGTGGGCACGGATCACGGAGGTGAGGTCGATGTCGGTGAGCGCGTCGCCGCTGATCACCAGGAAGGTGTCGTCGAGCAGGTGCGCGGCGTTGCGCACGCTGCCTGCGGTGCCGAGCGGACGGTCCTCGACGACGTACTCGATCTCCATGTCGAGGTCGGAACCATCGCCGAGGTGATTGCGGATCTGGGCGCCGAGGTAGGCGAGCGTCACCACCACCTGGGTGATGCCGTGCTCCTTGAGCAGGCGAAGGATGTGCTCGAGCACTGGGGCGCCCACCACGGGAACGAGCGGCTTGGGGAGACGGCTGGTCAGTGGACGCAGTCGCGCCCCTTCACCTCCCGCCATGACCACTGCCTTCACACAGCCACCTCCTCTGCACCGGTCTGCCGGTGCAGATCATATGGCGCACTGCCAAGAATTACGCGCGAGGGGGTGCTCCGTCGACGGGAAGGACGACGCGCTGGTGCAGGCACATGAAGCGAAGCCGCTCGAGCAACCCGTCGATGACCACCGGCCACGCAAAGTCGGCGGCATCCCGGCGAGCGGCAACGCGCAGGCGCTCGCCGAGCGCCGGCTGTTCGACGAGACCGCGCAGCGCGCTGGCGATCTCGGCCGGGTCGTCGGTCTCGACGACGATCGCGTTGCCGTAGGGGCGGGCATACTCCTCGCCGGTCGCCCCGACCATCGCGACCCCGCTGGCCGCCATCACCTCGAGGCCGACCAGCCCGAAGGGCTCGTGCCCGGAGTTGGCGAGCACGGCCGTCGCTGCCACGTTGATCTCGGTGACCACCTGGTCGGGGAGGAAGCGGCGCAGGTGCACGATCGGTGCACCGCGGGTGTCGGTGAGCGCGCGCACGATGCCACCGGCATCGTCGACCGGCTCATACCAGTCGACCACCTCGAGCCCGCATTCAGCCGCGAAGGCGAGCACGGTCGCACCGTAGGGCTCCATGCCACCGCGCATGAGCATCCGAGCGGGCACGCCCTCCGACCGCAGCTCGGCGATCGCCGCGACCGCCTGGTTCCAGCGTTTGTCAGGACTGAAGCGGCCGATCTTGAACGTGAGGCACGGCGTCCCCGACGCAGCCCGGATCGCTCGCGCGGCCGGCAGGTCGACCTCGACGAGCGCGCCCTCCGGGATGCCGTTGGGGATGACCACGGGGTTGACGCCGTAAGGCCACATGAGGTGCTTCATGTACTTGCTGACCGTGGTGATCGAGGCGACGAACTCGAGCACCGGCCAGTCGATGGCGTCGAAGCCGAAGAGGTTGTTGGCGTTCCAGAGCAGCACCGCGTTCTGACGCATCCCGAGGCCATGCAGGCGGTCGCTGAGCGCCTTGCAGAACCACGCGGTGTGCCATTCCTCGCACAGGACCGCCGTCGTCCTCCCCGCCTCCACCGCCGGTCGGATGATGCTGTCGATGAGTGCATCGGGGAGCGTCGCCGTCAGGTCGCGGATCTTGGCGAGCTCGCCCTCATAGACACCGTTGCGGTACCGATCGCTGATGTCCTGGCACCAGCGGACCAGCTGCACGCCCTGGTCGAGCTCGACCCCTGGCTTGTCGGGGTCGCCGACGAAGACGAGCGTGGTGCGATACCCGAGCGCGGCAAAGGCGCGGCAGAGCTCACGGGCTCGAACGCCGAGGCCACCGGCCTGGCTGTACTGATCCGGCCCTTCGAAGGACACCATGACGATGTCGAGGGTTTCAGGAGAGAACATCGCCGCACAGTGTGCGAAACCGGCGACCTGGGGCGCCGGCTTCGACATGCACCCGGTCCCTCATCGGAGCGTCGGTTGGGACCACGGACGGGGGCCGAAGCCCCCGATCCTGGTCACGAAAGAGGCGAAGGACCGGCTGGCGGGCGCCGGTTTCTCCGCCCACAGAGAGTGTCGCAAAGGGCCCGAACAGAGGCTCCGATGCTGGGACACAGATTCGTAACGGAAGAGGCACGTTGTCACAGACCAAGCAGGCGCGCGGCATTGCCGCCCATCACCAGGTCGCGCTCGGCAGAAGTGAGTTCCGCCTGCGCGAACGCATCGATGTAGCGTCGCGCCGGAAGCAGCGGATGGTCCGATCCGAAGAGCAGCCGGTCGGCACCGCAGAGATCGATGACCGCGCGGTACGCCGTCGGGGCGAAGAGGTAGGGGCCGGCGGCGGTGTCGAACCAGAGCCTCCGGCAGAGCTCCGCCACCTCGGGCATGTGCGCGTAGAACGGGAGCCCGCCACCGAGATGCGCACAGACCAGCTGCAGCTCGGGGTGACTCAGGGCAAATGCCGCGACCTTCCCGGGGGTCGCCGTGCCCTTGCCCGGGTAGTCGTGCCCGACCGGTTCGCTGCAGTGCAGCACGAGCGGGATCCCGAGGTCGGTGCATGCCGCCGCCACCTCGTCGATGGCGGGCGAGTCAAGGTCGAAACCCTGGGCATCCGCGTTGAGCTCGCCGGCTCCGCGCAGGCCCTCCTCCTCGCACCTGCGCAGCTCGGCGACCGCGCCCGGTCGCGCGGGGCTCACGGTTGCGAAGCACGTGAGCCGGTCGGAATGCCCACGCTGCACCTCGATGAGGTGGTCGTTGACCTCCGCGCAGTGCGCCGGGTCGGCGAAGGGCCAGCCGAAGCAGATCGATCGGTCGACACCGGTGGCGTCCATGGTTGCCAGCAGCTCATCGGCGGTGACGATCGACCGCTCGCCTCGATGGCATATGTCGAACCACGGATCGAGCCCGGCGATGGTATCACGCGAGTCGCGCATGCCCGGCGGCAGGACGTGGACGTGGCTGTCGATGATCATCCGAGCCACCGTCCCTGGGCAAAGATCCACGTGCCCGCGCACATGAGCACGGCGCTGGCGCCGAGCATCGCCGGGCGGGCGCGCGGGAAACGCTGGGTGAGATCCGAGACGAGCAGCACCGCTGGGAACAGCGCAAGGCTGTAGCGGGGCTGGGAGCGCCAGAAGGGCAGCGAAGCGGTCATCAACCACGCGATGGTGCAGTACAGCGCCAGCGATCGGGGGATCCGCGACGACATCCACATCCCCGCACAGAGCACGAGCCCGAGCAGGCCGTAGGCGATCTCGCGAGCAAAGATGGAACGGGTCTCGCCGTCGAACGCCGTGATCAGGGTGTGCCAGGTTGCCGCAAATCCCGTCCACGGCGGGGTTGGCTGCAGGCCGAACGAGGGCAGGTGGTCGGCGTGGAGGAGCGCCAGTGCGTCGCCGATGTGGATCTGCATGTAGACGCCGTAGAGCACGAGCGGGAGCGTGGCAAGCAGAACCAGGAGCACGTCCGGGCGCGGTCGCCAACCGGTTCTTCGGAGCTCTTCGACGGCGAGAGCGGGGATCAAGGCAAGGCCGGTAAGCCGGAACGCGCAGGCGAGGGCCGCAGCGACGATCGCCTTGCGCGACTGGCCAGCGCGCGCGTAGTAGAGGCTGGCGGCCGCGGATGCGATGAAGGTGCTCTCACTGAACGGCGCGATGAGAAAGAGCGCCGTCGGCGCCAGCGCGAGCAGCCACACCGAGAATGTCGCCGCAGGCTTGTCGCGCTCGCCGAGCATGAGGCGCCCGAGGTACCAGAGTGCGATCGTCTCGGCGACGGCGTTCACGAGCCAGGAGGCGATCACGCCGTCCTGGGTGACCAGCGTCACCGCGCGAACCAGCAGCGGGAAGCCGGGGAGAAATGCGTCCCGATAGTCGAGGTGTGCCGGGTACCCATGGGTGGCGATCGACAGGAAGCTGATCGCGTCCCACGAGACCAGGTGATTGTGGATCCCGGTCAGCAACGGCGTCCCCGGGAAATCGATGGTGAGCACCGCGATGAACACTCCGAGCCAGAGCAGCCGCGACACCGCGACCGCAGCCAGCGCCGTACCCCACAGCGACGAGGTGGCCGGCCGCGCGGTCACGCCGGCGGTTCGAGCCCGTCGAGCATCGCCGGATCGTTGCGCAGCTGCCACAGCTCACGGAATGCGCGCAGCACCACGCGGATGTCGGCCCCGGTCGCGCGACCGGTCGTGCGCGGGTAGTGGTGCACGCCGACCTCCATGAGCTGGCAGCCGCTCCGGCGCGCACGCACCAGCAACTCGGTGGACACGAGTGCTCCGTCGGCATGCAGTCCCTGGCCGACAGCGCGTGGAAACAACTTGAAGGCGCAGTTGACATCGCGTGTTGTGGGCCCGAATCCGAGGCGCACGAGGCCGAAGAATGCGGTGTGGTAGAACCGTCGGAGCCACGTGTCCCGGCGCCGGATACGATACCCGCAGATGACGCGGTCCGGTCCGTAGAGCGCCAGGAGCCGTGCGATCTCGGTGGGATCGAACTGTCCATCGCTGTCCATCAGAAAGACCGCGTCACGCGTTGCGGCGTCGAACCCGCTGCGCAGCGCGCCACCGTAGCCGCGGTTGTGCGGATGCGAGATCACGCGGAGGCGGGTGCCGAGCCCGTGAACCGCCGCCGCTCGCGCTGCTGTGGCATCGCTGCTGCCGTCATCGATGACGAGAATCTCGAAATCGACGACCCCCACCTCGACGAGCGCCGTGGCGGTGCGCCGCACCGTCTCGGCGATCACCGCCTCCTCGTTGTATGCCGGGAGCACCGCGCTGACCGAGGGGTGGACGCGCGTGAGCGTCACCTTCTCGGTCACGTCAGCCAAGGCCGCGAACGTCGTAGACGGTGATGTGGTCGGTGCGTCCGACAATCGGAAACCCCTGGTCAGCCCACCAGCCGATGCCCTCCTGGGGATCGATCGCACCCGGGTCGGTGAGCCGGTTGTCGATCTCCACGTAGCTGATGCCGTACTTGTGGAGCAGGGTGAACACGGGACACGTGGCCTGGTCCGCGGCACACCCCGTGTACATGGTCTGCACGTCCGTGTAGCGGGTCTCGAAGGTAATGCCGTAGCTCCAGAGCCAGCCGCCATAGCCCATCACCCCGATGCGGCCGGCCACGGCGAGCACCGGATCGTTGGGACGGCCGAACGTGAGCACGACTGAGCCCTTGGGAGTCACGCGGTCGATTGTCGATGCAAGCTGCAGTTCCTGCGTGTTCGCAATCGTGTACGGTCCGGTGACCGCGTCCTGGGGAGGCGTCCAGGGGAGCAGCCGGAGCACGACCAGCGTACCGGTGAGCAGCACCGGTGCCACGAGCACGATCGCCGCCACGCGCGGCCAGGTACCCCGCCACCAGGCGGCTGCGAGCGCCCCGATCAGCAGCGCGATGACCAGGTACCAGTACACGAGCAGCTTGGTGTTGTCCCAGTTCCACGACTGGAAGACGACCAGGTTGCATGCGGCGAAGATGATCAGCGCGCCGAGTGTGAGTTCGAGAAGCGGCACCGGGAAGACGCCGGTCAGCACGCGCCCAACCCTGCCGCCGGCGAGCCGCACCGCGACAGCGAGGGCGACGAAGCCGAGGAATGGCACCGCGATCCCGAGGTTGGCGAGCCAGAACCCCCACCAATCCGCGGTGCCGATCATGCCCACCGCCTGGATCGCGCCGCCGAACAGATTGCCGATCGAGAGGGTGAGCCGGCCACTCGGGTTGGCGGCGGTGCCGGCGTTGGCCAGCCATCCCGGCTCGAGCCACGGATAGGCATCGCTGCCGTAGGGCGTCACCCCGGCGCCGTGCTGCGAGAACAGGAGCTGCGCGAGACGGATGCCACCGATCAGCACCGCCACCCCGGCCAGTGCAAACCATTCGCGCCGTCGCCTGCGCCAGAGGAGCACGAAGAGCAGGATCGACAGGGCGATCAGCGTCTGCAGGTGGACGATCGGCAGCAGGCCGATCAGCACGCCGGCGAGCGCGAACGGCTCCCAGCTCGGCCCGTTGGAGCTCGCACCCGCGAGCACGAGCAGCAGCACCGAGATCGCTGCCGCGCAACCGAAGAGAAGCGTGCGCTGCGGCAGCCACCATGCCATGAGCGGCGTGTACCACTGCATGTTCGGCAGTGGCGGTGTGCCACCGTCCGACGGCAGCCCGTCATACGCCCGATGTTGCGCGGCGACCGTGCCGGGAAGATCGTGCAACGTCCATCCCACGATTGACACTCCGGTGCCGGGATGTGTCACGACGTACTGCAACGTGCACTGGGTCGCGGTGAACCCGTGGCTGGTGCATGCGTCGGAGAACGCGCCGATGAATCCCAGCCCGCCACCGATGAAGCAGATGAGGAGTGCGATCACCCCTGCTCCGGTGCTCAGTCCGAGGCGCCGACCGAGCGCGACCACCTGCAGACCGATGACCACCATGAGAATGCCGCCGGGAATCGCCAGCGCCAGGCCGGGTGCAAGGCCGAGCGTCATCAACGTCGCCGCATGAAAGTCGGGAAGGAACGGATAGAGCAGCGTCGTCCCGCTGAACAGCGGGTTGACCGGGGGGATGTTGCCTCCCACCGCGAAGCTCGATGCGGTGGTGAGGTGCTGCGACCAGTCCGCCCACACGGTTGGATAGCCGGCTTCGAGACCGCCCGCATCCGAGTACACGGTGTGCGCGAAGATCGCGACGACGGCGGCTGTTCCGCCGGCCAGCGCAAGGATCGAGAACCACGGGATGCGCTGCGCCCAGCGGTCTCGCGACTCCACCCACGAGGCGTGCCAGGTCGCCCGCGGGTTGACGGTCAGCAACGACAGGGCAAGCGCCGCCGCGAGGGTGAGCGCCGGCCCGATGAGCACCGTCGCCGCGTTGAGCCCCAGCAGCAGGGAAAGGCCATAGGTGGCGGCCGTTCCCACCAGCAGCCCGCTGGTCACCCCGATGAGCGCCCGCTCGGCAAACGTGAGGTGCGTCCTCACCAGACCGGCGAGGGCCGCTCCGGCCGCGACGCTCAGAGCGGCGTCGAGAAGGACGAGGAATGCGGTCACCCGACGTCGACCCAGACCCTCATCTGTTGGTCTGCGGAGCTCTGGGGCATGGCCGTCCACATCGGATAGAAGAAGATGAACGCGGCAAGCACGCTGCCGATGACCGCGTAGGAGACCGGCGCCAGCGATATCTGCCGGTCACCGAATCGGACTCGAATGCGCCGCATCGCCGTCAGCGCATAGGCGAGCGCGAGCGCGGTGAAGAGCAGCATGCCGAGTGCGTGATAGAAGAACAGCACGCGCCGCTCATTGCCGGGCACCCACATCATCCACGAGGCGACGTAGCCGAGAACGATGAACGCCGGCACGAACCGGCGCGAGATGGCCGCGGACACGGTGACCAGCCCGGCGAACACGATCATTCCGACGAACGCGACCGCAAACCAGAACCCCGGATACGTTCGCGCGATCTCGTACTGCGACGACGGATCCATGTGAAACAGCGCCGTGAACTGCGACGCCGTGTATGACGTGTTGAAGTTGCTGGGATTGTGATATCGCACCGCCGCCTGGTACAGGATGATCATGGCGACGAGCGACCCGAGGCCGATCAGCGCCACCAGCAGGCGCCACCAGTTCGGTCCTCGCGTCAGGCGCCACACGCAGAACAGCAACGCGAGGATGCCGAGCCACCAGATCGCCGGGTTGCCCATGTCGGAGATCTGCGCCACCGCTCCATTGTTGGGCTGGGATGTCGCATAGAACAGCACCGGGTGCTCCATGACCGGCCATGTCAGCCAGAGCGATGAGTAGGGGTGGCTGTGGCACTCCTCGGCGTGATACCGCAGCGACGCCGCAGTGATCTGCACGATGTTGTCGATCGCCTCGACCGGGTTGGGCACCGTCAGCGATCCGACGTGCATCACCGGGACGTTGAGTATCTTGGGTGTTCCGGGCAGCCCTGAGACGGCGGGGTCGCATCCCGTGAAGAAGTACACGTCCTGGTGCGGGATCGTCTCGTAGCGCGAGAACGAGGCACCGAAGATCGCCAGTGCGATGAGGCCCGCGGCGATGTAGTGCGGGATCGCGCGTGATCCCGCGGCACGCCGCCACAGCATGGTTTCCGCCCTGCCCGGGCCCGCGATGCGGCGCAACCACGGGATGAACCCCGCGAGGTATGGAGCGATGCCCCGGACGATGATCAACCCGGCGGCGACCACGAGCGGGGCGACCGCGGTGAGCTTGGCGGCGAACGCCAGCCCGGCGACGCCCGCCATCACATAGAGCGTGGTTCGCCACTGCGCTCGGGTGCGAGCCTGCCAGTGCAGCAGGAAGACGTAATAGAAGAGCGCGACGAAGAAGATCGCGATGATGTCGATGACGCCGGTGCGCGACTCCACAAAGGCGAGCCCGTCGAAGCAGATGAAGAGCGCGGTGACCAGCGCGAAGAAGCGGTCGCGGCGGAGGCGCAGGGCCACCAGGTACATGAGCCCGACCAGCAGGCTGCCGAAGATGGTCGTGCTCAGGCGCCAGCTCCAGCTGTTGAAGCCGAAGAAGGCGATCGGCGGCGCCATGAGGAGCTTGGCCAGCGGTGGCTCGGGGTCGAAGTACGACTCGGCCGGCTGGCGAAGGTCCTTGGCGGCATCGACGGGAAAGTAGACCTCGTCGAACACGTAGCCACACGCGTTCACGTCGGTGTGGTTGACCTTCACCCCACCCTCGACGCCGGGCGGCCCGATGGGCACGGTTGTGCACTCGGCGCTCGAACCCTGGGTGGTCGGATACCCGACCCCGAGGGCGGTGATGCTCCCCCCGCCGCTCAGGAAGTTGGGGAAGATCGGGCTTGCGAAGCGGAGGCCGAAGGCCACGAGCACCAGGACGATGACCGCGATGACGTCGAACCGGCCGAGATCCAGGAAGCCGCGAAGTCCCGCTCGGACGAGCGGCGGGCCGCCATCGGACTCGAGTTTGGTAGGCTCTGGGTTCACGGGTTCGATTGACATCTGTTTACAAGAATTGGGAGTTCCTTTACTGCTATCCTTGTAGGCGAGGGTTACAGTCAGGGTCGCGGTCCGCAGGCTGCATTGTTAGAAACTCATTCCCTTCCTGAAAGGCCGGAGGGTTCCCCCTCCGGTCTTTTTTTTGCCCATCGGGGGTCGTGGAATCCGCGGCCCGACGTGCGCGTGCTCCGGGGAATGCGTTCACGCGAGGGATGCTGACATAGGCGTCAGCCGTACGGACGTGTCCGGGTTCAGGCGGCGGTGGAGATCCGGGGAGCGACCGCCGGCGTGATCGCGAGCATCCGGTCTATGGCGCCCTTCGCCTGGGCGGCGATGACCGGGTCGACGGTCACCCGAGGCGCCATGCACTCAAGGGAGCGCGCCACCTTCTCGAGGGTGATCTTCTTCATATAGGGGCACACCGCGGCCTCGGAGGCTGCGAGGAACCGCTTGCCCGGCGAGTCCTCCTGCATCCGGTGGAGGATGCCCACCTCGGTGGCGACGATGAAGGTCGACGCCGGGGATTCGGCCGCCCGGCGGACCATGCCCTCGGTGGAGGTCACCACCGTGGCCGGCCCGTCGATGTCGCCCGACGACATCCGGTAGAGCGTCGAAGACGTGCATCCGCACTCGGGGTGGATCAGCAGCTCCGCGTCCGGGTGTTCGCGGCGCATCGCGTCAAGCCGCTCCGGAACGATGCCCGCGTGCACGTGGCACTCCCCCATCCAGATGCGCAGCTTGCGACCGGTGGCCCGCTCGAGGTGAGCCCCGAGAAACATGTCCGGGCAGAAGAGGATCTCCCGATCCGCGGGGATCGAGCGGATGATCGCCTCGGCATTGGACGAGGTACAGCAGTAGTCGGAGAGCGCCTTGACCTCGGCGGTGGTGTTGACGTACGAGACCACGACCGCCCCCGGGTGCTCTGCCTTCCAGGCGCGCAATTGATCGGCGTCGATGGTTGCGGCCAGCGAGCAGCCCGCCTCGAGGTCGGGAAGCAGCACGGTCTTCCTCGGCGAGAGGATGGCAGCCGTCTCCGCCATGAAATGGACGCCGCAGAAGACGATGA
>PKWB01000154.1:27766-27918 GCA_003131685.1 Candidatus Dormiibacterota bacterium | reverse complement strand
TGATCTCGAAGATCAGGTCGACCGTCCCAGCGCCGGCGGCTTCCAGCGTCTCGAGCACCTTCGCCGGATCGATGATGCCGGTGGCGTTGTGCCGGTCGGTGAAGGCCCAGTGGTGGTCGCCGAGGCCGTCGGTCTGCTGCAACTGCACCTCG
>PKWB01000154.1:913-27694 GCA_003131685.1 Candidatus Dormiibacterota bacterium | reverse complement strand
AGGCCGGCGGCACCGGCGTGGGCGGCGATGGTCTCGAGATCGCGCTTCAGACCATCCCAGCGTTCGGCACGCCGCTCCGGAATCCTCCAGTCAGGCACGCTCATCGCGCCGACATGGCCGCCCGTCGCCCGGGCGCCCAGCGCGGCGGTCACATCGATGATGGTGCGAAACCACTGCACCGCAGCCGTGCGCCGCGCCTCATCCGGGTGCATCAGCAGGTCGAGCGTGTAGGCGGCGAGACCGGTGAANNTGGCGTCGAGCGCGGCCCGCTGCCGTTCCACGGCATCGCGGCTGCCGCCGAAGGTCTCGACGCCTTCGACCAGGTCGAGGGACAGCTCGACGAGGTCGAGCCCGAGGTCGTTCCGGACCACCGACGCCCAGTCGGCGGGGCGCGGCCAGCGTTTCAGCGCGAAACAGGTGTTGATGCCCAGATTGACCTTCACCCGCCGCCTCCCGCATCGCGTTGCGCGGAGCCTGCACCATCGTGGAGCGTGGCCGATGCGACCGCGGTCCTGTAGCGCTCGTACACCGCCGAGTATCTGTCGTGATTGGCAGGATCCGGTTGGATCGCCACATCCGGGCGGCAGGCGGTCGCGACCGCCGACTCGGGATCCGGGTAGATGCCGACGCCCAGCCCGGCGAGCATCGCCACCCCTGAGGTCGTGGCGTCGCCGGGAATGCGGGACACGGGGATGCCGAGCACGTCCGCCTTGATGCGATTCCACGTTCGCAGCGATGCCGCGCGGCCGGAGACGCGCATCTCGGTGGCGGGCGTGCTTGCCTTCCCGAGATCCTCGACGTGCGCGCGAATCGCGAAGGCCACCCCCTCGAGCGCCGCTCTCGCGAGGGCGCGCCGGTCGTGGCGCACCGAGAGGCCGATGAGCGCACCGCGGAGCGTCGGGTCGTCGCGCTCGCCGTCGCCGAGAACCGGCACGAAGAGCAGGCCGTCCGAGCCGGGGGGCACCTCGCTCGCCTCCCGATCGAGCCGTTCAAAGTCAACCGGTCGCAGATGACCGGACCGGCCTCCGTAGGTGAGCGACGCGAGCCAGTCGACCGCCTCGCCGGCCGTGTTGATCCCGACCTCGGTGACGTAGCCGTCGGGCCCGACCGCGCTCGGGTAGTGGGTGATCGCCAGGTCGCTGGTGGGCTCGCTCACCACCGTGTTTAGGCAGGTCGAGCTCCCCGCCATCTCGCTCACCGGTCCGGGCGACGTGACTCCGGCACCGAAGGCGCAGGCGATGCTGTCGCCGGCGCCGGCAACCACCGGGATCGTCCCGGCGAGGCCGAGGCGTCGGACCAGGGACGGGCGCAGCTCACCGACGATGCTCCATGAGGGATTGGGGACCGGCAGCTGATCCATGTCCAGCCCCACCGCCTCGACCAGCTCGGGTGCCCAGCGGCGCCCCCTGAGATCCAGCAGCGCGCTCGCCGCGGCCATGCTCCAGTCGGTGACCGCCTCACCGGTGAGGGTGAGCGCAAGGAATTCGGTGGGCTGCAGAAACAGCCGCGTCGCGGCGAAGATCTCCGGCTCGTGGGCGCGAATCCAGAGGATCTTCGCGGCGACGTGGAAGGCTGCCGGCACGTGGCCGGTCAGCGCATGCAGTCGCTCGTCGCCGAAGGTCTCGCGGAGGGACGTCGCCTCGGCGACGGCACGGTTGTCCCGGTAGATGAGCCCGAGGCGTAGCGGATCGCCGCGGCGGTCGATCGGAACCACCGACGGGCACTGCCCGGTCAGCCCGATGGCGCGGATGGCGTGGCGGTCCCCCAATTGCCTGATCAGCGCACCGAGGGCTGAGAGTGACGATGACCGCCACCGCCTCGCGTCCTGTTCCGCCCATCCGTCGCGCGGCATGTACGTGGGATATGGGCGGCGCACCTCGAGCAGCATCTCGCCGTCCGCGTCGTATGCGGTGGCACGTGCGCCCGATGTGCCCACGTCGACAGACACGAGCGTTTCGGTTCCGGTCGCGGCCACGCCGATCTACCCGCGAACCAGCTGCTGCGCCTTGACCTTGTCGCCGTCGAGGGTGATGAGCGCACCGTTGAGCGCGCCGGTCGAGTAGTCGCTGCCCGGGTTAATCACGACCGTACGGCCGATCCGGCGGATGCCCGATGACTCGTGAATGTGTCCGTGCAATCCGAGCAGCGGCTGATAGGTCTGCTCGGCGTCGCGGACCGCGGTGCTGCCGACCGCCACCATGCGCACCTGGCCGAGGGTTGCCTGCACCTGGAGATTCGCATCCAGGAGCGGGGCCTCGTCGAGCTGGGTGCCGAACGGCGGGGCATGCAGGTTGAACACCGCGCGCTCCGGATGCTCCAGCGCAGGAACCATCGCGTCGATCGAGGCGCGCAGGTGCTCCTCGTCCTGCTCGCGATACGTGTGCCACGGCGTCACGTTCGAGTATCCGCAACTGATCATCTCGTGCTCATCGTCGAGCCAGACGACCTTGCCCTCGTCGTGGGTGCCCCACGGGGCGCTGTCGAGCAACGCGCTCAGCTCCTCGGGGTCGTCGTTGCCGAGCATGAAATACAGAGGAATGCCGAGTGGCCGCAGGCGTGCGTCGGCAAGCTCGAGCCACTCGGTGAGCCGCTCGCGCATGAGGCGCAGGAACAGGTCGTCGAGGCCGCCGTTCGCATCCATCGCCTCGAGCTCGCCCGGTTCCGCGCGGTACGGGTAGTAGCCGTGATCGGCGATCAGCTTTTCGAGCGCGGTCAGCTCGGGGCCCTCGACGACGTCGTAGTCGGTGCCGACGAAGCGGCATTGCCAGCGCCCGCCGGGTGCGCGAACGATCGACTGGATCGCCTTCCCGGCCACGTCACCGCCGAGGATCAGGACCTTGGCCTCGTAGATCTTCGCGGCGTTGATGAACTTGCGGAAGCACACGCTCGATCCGTGCAGGTCGCTGACGAAATAGATCCTGGTCTTCGCCATGTCAGGCGGGAACCGCTTCACGCGCACGGTTCACGACGTTCATGAACCGTACGGCGCGCTCGCGATCGACGGGGTTCCAGGTGATGCCATCCTGCTTCAGGCTGGTGCCGACAAAGACGCCGTCGGCGATGGAGAGGATCTTGTCAACGGTCTCCTCGCGCACGCCGGTGTTGGCGAGCACCGGCATGTCCGGAACGGCCTCCTTGGCCTCGGAGAGCTCGGCGACGTGGGTCGCTGTGCCCGTGATCTGTCCGCTGATGAGGATGGCGTCGACGCCGAGGTACTGGGCGCTCCTCGCCCGCATGGCGATCGAGCGATTCCCGAGGCTGCTCGCGAATTCCGGCGTGATGTTGCTGAACATCGCGACCGAGCCGGCGCCGATCTGCTCGCGATAGGCGGCGATCGCCCCGAAGTCGGGTTGCATCAGCCCGAGGTCGCTTTCGAACACCCCGGTGAACACCTCGCGGACGAATGACGCGCCGGTTGCGCGTGCGACCGCGAGGCTCGAGACCGGGTCCCACACGAGGTCGATGCCGAACGGACGGGTGATGAGGTCACGCACCTGGCCGATGACCGCCGCCATGCCGGCGGCAACCTCGGGGCCGACGTGCATCTGATACGGCAGGTCCGCCTCATTGCAGAACAGGAAACCGTCGACTCCGGCGACCTGGAGCGACTCGAGGTCACGCTCGACGGTTTCCACGAGGTGGCGCATGCCGGCTACGCGGTCGTGGCGGGGGCGACCCGGCATCGCCGGAAGGTGCAGCATCGCGATGATCGGTTTATCGACGCCGAACAAGCGACGGAGCAACGTCATGCCGGCCTGCGCACGGTGGTGACGCGCACGCGGCCATTCTCGGCCGGGTGGAGCAGTGAGCCCTCCGTTCCGGCGACGACCACCTCGATGCCGGCCTGCTCGATTCGCTCGATCTCCCCGGCGTCGGCACTGATGTCGGTCACGATGGTCGATACCTGCTCGATCGGGACCACGGTGCTCATTGCCACCGCGCCGAACTTCGAGCCGTCGGCGATGACGAGGATCCGTTCGGTGCGCTCGAGACCGCCACGGATGACGTCGGCGTCGCGATCGTCCAGCTCGGTGATCCCGCGACGTGCGGAGAGGCCGGCGGCGCCGATCACCGCGGTGTCGGTGTTGTAACGGCGGACCGCTTCCACGGCCGATGCGCCGACGCAGGTCAGCTCGTCCTGGCGAACCAGGCCGCCCGCAATGATCACGCGCACGTTGCGGGTCCCGAGCAGGCTTGCCACCGCGAGCGACGGTGTGATCACCATCAGGTCTTCGCGTGCCGGGAGGTATCGAGCGAAATTCTCGACGGTGGTGCCGATCCCAAGGAACATCGCACGCACGCCCACCGTCAGCTCGGCGGCACGTTTGGCGATGATTCGCTTCTCCTTCGCGTGGTGGAGCGTGCGAGCCAGGGCGCCGACCTCGAACGTCCGGACGAGGTGTGTCGTCGCGCCGCCGTAGGTTCTCCTCACGAAACCGTCGCGCTCGAGCCGGCGCAGGTCTCGGCGTATGGTCATCTCGGAAACCTGGAAGTCGCGAGCCAGCGTGCTGACCTCGATGGCCTGGTCCTCCGCAACGCGCTCAAGCACCTTCAGGCGCCGTTCGACCGCTAACACGCCGCTCGTCTCCTCCTGTGGACCAGTGACCATGGTTTGTCGGGTTTTGACCGGAAGGTGTCCCTCCGTGTCCATAGCCCTTGACACTCGTGTTCGATTGTGTTCAAACTCTGGCTGTTTTCGACGCGAGTGTCAAGTTGGTGGCGGTGGACCACCGGAGGGTCGCCATGGCAAGCGCGAGCAGGCTGTTCGTACGCAACAGCACGGGGCTGGTGCGCTCTGCGTCGGCCGTCGATGCCACGATCTTCAACGCGGTCATCTCGGCCCCGGTCGGGTCGACGATCGCGTACTCGATCTTCTTTGCGCTGGTCGCATTCCCGGGGGCCGACGTCGTCGGGGTGCTGATCCTGGTCGCGATCATCAACATTCCGGTCCTGATCATGTTCGCGCTCCTCGGCGCCAGCATGCCCCGGGTGGGGGGCGACTATGTCTGGGTCAGTCGCGTGCTCTCACCGCCGCTGGCGCTCGTATCGAACCTCTGCATGATCATGGGCGGCCTTCTCGGAGCCGCGTTCTTCGCGAAGTTCTTCTCGGTGCTCGCGCTCGGGCCCGTGCTCGCCGCGCTCGGAGAGATCTTCAACAACACCCATTTCATCGATTGGGGGAACGCGTTTCAGACCAACAACAGCTGGATCCTCGGAGCGTCGCTGTTCATGGTCGCGCTGCAGACTCTGATTCTCATCAGCGGCACCAAGGCGACCTTCCGCTGGCAGAACTACTCGTTCATCATCGCGATGGCAGGTACGATCGTCGCGTTCATCGTGCTGCTCATCGGCAGCCAGGGCGACTTCTTCTCCCACTTCGACGCGCTCAACCGGAGCTTCGGTGGTGGCAATGTGGCGGCGGTGATCAAGGGAGCGCCAGGTGCGGCGGCTGCGGCGCCCAGCTTCTTCAGCGGTGCGACGCTGCCGACGCTCTTCTCGATCCAGGGTTTCATGATGTGGAACTTCTGGTCGGTGTACATGTCCGGGGAGTTGAAGAGCGCCTCGAACCGGCGCCGTCAGCTCTCAGTGATGTTCGGTGCGCTCGGCTGGGACACCGTCCTGCTGGTCATCGGCGTCCTGCTCCTCTTCCGTGTCGCCGGGTACAACTTCGTCTACGCGCTGAACGCCGCGAGCACCGCCTACAAGATCCCGTCAGGACCGTTCTATCCATTCCTCGCATCGCTGGTGTTCAACACGCCGATCCTCACGATCATCATCATGGGGTCGTTCCTGTTCTGGTCATTGCCGTCCATGATCGCCAACACCTTCATGCCGATCAGGTCGTTCTTCGCGTGGTCGTTCGACCGTCTCATGCCCGAGAGCCTGGCGAACGTGAACGAGCGGACGCACTCGCCGGTCAACGCGATCATCGTCACCAACGTGATCATCGCCGCGCTGGTGGTCTGGAGTGTGATCGGGAATCAATTCCAGCTGGTGCTCGGTCTGATCGTGCTTGCCGGCGCCCTGGCGGTGATCATCGTCGGCCTTGCCGCAATCGCGTTGCCGATCCGGCGGCCGGACCTGTATCGAGCGTCGCCGGCCAACGTCAGATTCCTCGGAGTACCCGTGCTCTGGATCGCCGGAACGCTGTCGATCCTCGAGTTCATCGGCATCATCGCCATCTCATTCATCAATCCGCTCTCGGTCATGAACGGCAACCGTGCCGACTGGTGGTGGATTCCAGCATGGCTCGGCGGACTGATCGTGGGAGGCGTACTCCTCTATTTCGTGCCGCGCTTCATCCGCGCCCAGCAGGGCGTCAACATCGGGTTCGTCTACAAGGAACTCCCGCCGGAGTGAGCGACCCTGCCCCTTGGTTGGGAGGGCGGTCGGTGATCCCACCGGCCGCCCTTACCATGTCCTGATGCTTACCGGACCCCGCTGATGGCGGAGCACGACACCCTCATCCTCTCGGACATACGCGAGGAGGCGAACCGGCTCGCCGAGGCGGCGGTGACGCTGGGGCTTTCAGCGCGGCTCATCGGGGGGCTCGCCATCTGGCTGCGCTGCCCGAGCGTCCGCGAAGGGCCGTTCGCGCGGTCGTATGACGACATGGACTTCGCGATCAGCGCGGCGGCCGCCACCAAGTTCAAGGCGCTGCTCATGACCCAGGGTTACCTGCCGGATCAGTTCTTCAACGGTCTGCACGGCGCGACGCGGCTGTATTACGGAGAGCCTGCGGGACGATGGTCGATCGACGTGGTCATCGACGAGTTGGTGATGTCGCACAAGCTCGATCTGCTAGGCCGCCTTGACGGCCCCGCACCGACGATCCCGCTCGCGGACCTGCTGCTCACCAAGCTCCAGGTGTGGGAGATCAACCGCAAGGATCTCGGGGACACCGTCTGCCTGCTCGCCGATCACGCTCTGAGCGAGGACGACGATGATGCCGAGGGCATCAGCCTCCCTCGACTGCGCTCGGTGCTGGGCAGGGACTGGGGCTTTCACCACACGGTTGAACGCAACCTGCAGAAGGTCGGTGAGCTCTGGTCGCGCGAACCCCTCCCGGCTGCGACCCACGATGTCGGCGCTCAGGTCGCATCGCTGCAGCGGGCGATCGAGGATGCGCCGAAGTCGCGGGCGTGGCGGCTGCGCAGCCGCGTCGGTGAGCGCATTCGCTGGTACGAGACGCCCGAGGAAGTCAAGCACTGACGGTGCCGGCCCGGCACTAGACTTCTCGGCGTGGCCCATACCAGCGCGGCCTTCGTAATCGATGCGCAGCAACCGCGCTCGCTCGACCTCGCCGATGACACCGGCGTCACGTACGGCGCTCTGACGCTCTCGAAGACGTTCACCGGAGCGATCGAAGGCACGAGCACGGTCGAGATGCTGTACACCCGGACGCCCGGTGAGGACGGGTCATTCGCGGGCGCGGGATACGTCGCCCTGGAGCGCATCATCGGAACGGTCGATGGTCGTGCCGGCAGCTTCGTGCTCCTGCACATCTCGACGGTGCTGGGGCAGGAGCCGCCGCTGGCCCGGTATCTGATCTCGCCCGGATCCGGCACGGGCGAGCTCGCGGGGATCTCGGGCGTCGGTCTGATCACCATCGGCGACGACGCCTCGCATGCACTCCATCTCGATTACGAGCTCGCGCCATCGAACTGACAGGGAAGGTCACAATCGTCACCGGTGGGGCCAGTGGCATCGGCGCCGCGTCCTGCCGGGCGCTTGCTGCCGCCGGCGCCCGGATCGCCGTTGTCGATCGCGACCGGGAGGGATGCGAGGCGGTGGCGGGCGAGGTCGACGGGATCGCAGTGATCGCCGACGTCAGCGACGTGTCGTCGGTCAATGCCTTGGTTGCCGAGGTCACGTCCCGTCTCGGTCCCATCGACATCTGCTTCAGCAACGCGGGCGTGGCGACCGGCGGCGACATCCTGACCACCGAGCCCGAGGTCTGGAATGCCCAGTGGGCGGTGAACGTCATGGCCCATGTCTACGCGGTGCGAGCCGTGCTCCCCGGAATGCTCGAACGAGGCACCGGCTACCTCGTGCACACGGCGTCGATCGCCGGCATCCTCACCAGCCACGGCAACGTCACCTACGCAATCACCAAGCACGCCGTCGTCGGTCTCGCCGAGTGGCTGTCGATCACGTACCACCACCGCGGCATTCGCGTTTCGTTGATCGCGCCGCTCGGTGTGAGAACACCCATGCTGGAACGTGCCGATCCCCGTTTCGCAGCGGCGGTGGCCGGCCCGATCAAGGAACCCGAGGATGTCGCCCTGTCGGTGGTGGATGCGATCCGCGCCGAGCGCTTCCTGGTGCTCTCGGATCCGATCGCGCAAACGTGGATACAGCGCAAGACGGACGATCCCGAGCGCTGGCTGCGGGGCATGCGCAGAGTGCAGCAGCAACTCGAAGAGGGGACGGTTCCCCGAGGCTAGCCGGCCTCCTGCGGCCGAAGGACGATGTCGATGTCGACGGTGTACCAGCGTCCGCTGATGCCCGCAGGCTCTGCTGCATCGTCCGGGTCGTGTACCGCGAACGGACGCACCAGCGATTCCTTGACCCCGAAGACGACGTCGGATTCGAGGTACCGGCTCTCCGAATCGAACACGTGGGTCGTGACCGGGAGGTACCCGTTCGCCGACACCATGAAGTGGATGTGCGCCGGCCGCCACGGATGCCGTCCCGTTGCCTTCAGCATCCTGCCGACCGGACCGTCAGCGGGGATCGGGTAATCCACCGGTCGGACGGTTCGAAACGCGAAGGCGCCGTCGCCATCGGTCCGAAACCGGCCGCGCAAGTTCTCCGGTGACTGGGTGTCGTCCTGCACCGCATAGAGGCGATTGGTCGCGTTCTGCCACACGTCGACCGTAGCGCCGGGCAGGGGACGGCCCGATGTGTCCCGGACGTGACCGGTGACCAGCAGGGGTTGATCCCCGAGATCGTCGGTGATCGCATCGCCGTTGGACCGCCACGGCGAACCCTCGACGTAGAACGGGCCGAGCACCGTCGACTCCGTCGCAGTGCTCCCGGCCCCGTGGTTGATGAGGTCGACGAGCATCGACAGTCCGAGCGTGTCCGAGAGCAGGATGAACTCCTGACGCTGATCGGTGGTGATGTGTCCGACATCGGTGAGGAAGCGGATGCCCGCCATCCACTCCGCATCGGTGAGCGACTCCTCGATGGCGAACTCGTGCAGATGCCGAACGAGCCCCGCGACCAGCGCACGCAGCCGTGGGTCGGAGCAGTGCTCGAGCCGCGCGACAACCTGCCTGGTGAAATCACGTGCGGCCGTGTCAATCGGTGTCAGGTTGTCGCCCATTCGTACCCCACGTAATTCTCCGCGAGGCTCGTCGAAGCCGCACGCGAGTCGACGGTATATGCGAGCTGCGCAAGCTGCAACTGCGCCGAGACATGCCGGGCACCCCGCACTTCGGACTTGTGGGGTTCGCATAGCGAACTCACGTTCCCTGGATGAACGTATGATATGGCTGCGGAGGCGATCGAGTGCTGGCGCATCCCCGAAGAAGCTATGGTTAGAGATGCGAGTGTGCGCTACGCGAACATGTTGATCTGTGAGCATGGCTGAGATCGTCTCGCTGTCCGACGGCATCGCCGCGGTCGTGCACGACGGCGACACGCTCGTGATGGAGGGCTTCACGCATCTCATCCCCTTCGCCGCCGGGCACGAGATCATCCGCCAGGGACGCCGCGATCTCACCCTGGTGCGAATGACCCCGGACCTCATCTACGACCAGCTGATCGGGATGGGATGCGCTACCAAGTTGATCTTCTCGTGGGGGGGCAACCCGGGCGTCGGCTCCCTGCACCGGTTTCGCGACGCGGTCGAGAACTCGTGGCCGCTTCCCCTCGATCTCGAGGAGCACAGTCATGCGGGCATGGCCAACCGGTATCTCGCCGGCGCGAGCGGGCTTCCGTTCGCGGTGCTGCGCGGCTATGTCGGCACCGACCTCCCCGCGCAGACCGACACCATCCGTCCGATCACCTGCCCGTTCACCGGCGAGGTGCTGACCGCGGTCCCTGCGCTTTCACCCGACGTCACCATCATCCACGCGCAGCGCGCAGACCGGAGGGGCAATGTCCAGATGTGGGGCATTCTCGGCGTGCAGAAGGAGGCTGTGCTTGCAGCGAAACGGTCGCTGATCACCGTCGAGGAGATCGTCGACAGCCTCGATCCCAAGCCACAGGAGGTCGTGCTCCCATCGTTCGCCACCACCTACGTCGCGGTGGCACCGGGCGGCGCGCATCCCTCGTACGCGCAGGGATATTCCTTGCGGGACAACGCCTTTTACACGGAGTGGGACGCGATCAGCAAGGAGCGTGAGACCTTCCTCCGCTGGATGGACGAGAACGTGATTCGCTGGGCACCCGCGGCGTGACCCCCGCCTACACAGCCGACGAGATGATGACCGTCGCCGCCGCACGGCAGCTGCACAACGGCACCGTCTGCTTTGTCGGCATCGGCCTGCCGAGCACCGCGGCGAACCTCGCCCGCGCCACCGGCGCGCCCGACGTCGTGCTCATCTACGAGTCGGGAACGCTCGGCGCCAAGCCGGATCGCCTGCCGCTGTCGATCGGCGACGGCATCCTCGCGGAGACCGCCGATGCGGTGGTGAGCGTGCCGGAGGTCTTCAACTACTGGTTGCAACCTGGCCGGATCGACGTCGGCTTTCTCAGCGCCGCCCAGATCGACCGCTACGCCAATATCAACACCACAGTGATCGGCGCCGACTATCGCCACCCCAAGGTGCGGCTTCCAGGCGCCGGGGGGGCTCCCGAGATTGCCGCGTCGTGCCGAGAGGTCGTCGTGGTGCTGCGCCAGACGCCGCGGACGTTTGTGGCCCGCGTCGACTTCATCACCTCGGTCGGTTTCGGGCAGGGACCTGGCGATCGCCGGCGGCTCGGTCTCAGCGGCTCGGGGCCGCGGGTGGTCATCACCGACTTCGGCATCCTGACCCCGGACCCCGAGACGTGCGAGCTCACGCTCGTGAGCGTGCACAACGGATCGACCGCCGAGGATGCGCGCGCCGCCTCCGGCTGGCGGCTCGCGGTGTCGCCCGAGCTCGCGACCACCGCCCCGCCCACCGAGGAAGAGCTCAGCGTGCTGCGCCGACTCGAGGCGACCAAGGGCGCGTGAGCGAGGACGTCTTCATCCTAGACGCGGTGCGCACGCCCATCGGCCGGCACGGGGGAGCGCTTGCCGGCGTGCGCCCGGACGACCTTGCGGCCGGGGTGATATCGGGACTGGTCCGGCGCAGCCCGGCCCTCGACCCCGCAGCGATCGGCGACGTCGTCTTCGGCGACGGCAACGCCGCGGGTGAGGACAACCGCAACGTCGCGCGCATGGCGCTGCTGCTCGCCGGCGTGCCGCCGAGCGTCCCGGGCACGACCGTGAACCGGCTCTGCGGGTCGGGGCTCGAGGCGGTGATCAGCGCGAGCCGCGCGATCGCGGTCGGCGACCACTCGATCTGCGTCGCCGGCGGGGTGGAATCGATGAGCCGCGCCCCCTGGGTGCTGCTCAAGCCGGAGCGCGGGTACGCGCGAACCAGCGAGACGCTCTGGTCGACGACCCTCGGCTGGCGCATGGTCAATCCGCGCATGCCAGAGGACTGGACGGTCTCGCTCGGCGAAGGCGCGGAGCTGCTCGCCTCGAAATACTCCATCAGCCGTGAGGAGCAGGACGCGTTCGCGTTGCGCAGTCATCGCCAGGCAGCCGCGGCGTGGGATTCGGGGCGATACGCCGGTGAGGTTGTCCCCGTGGATGGCATCGACCTCGGCCGGAACGAGTGCATTCGCTCCGATGCGTCCATCGACGCCCTGGCCCGGCTGCGACCCGTGTTCCGGCCCGACGGCACCGTCACCGCCGGGAACGCATCGCCGCTCAACGACGGCGCTGCGGCGGTGCTGCTCGCCGACGCTGAGGGTGCGCGCCGCGCCGGTCGCGAGCCGCTCGCTCGCATCGTCGCCCGTGGCGTCAGCGCCGTCGAGCCGCCCCTCTACGGCGTCGGACCGGTCGCCGCCGCCAACACTGCACTCGCGCGCGGGAATCGGGTGGAGGGGCCTCGCGGTTGTCGAGCTGAACGAGGCATTCGCGGCGCAGTCGCTGGCCTGCCTGCGCGAGTGGCCGGAGCTCGATCCTGAGAAGGTGAATCCGAACGGCGGCGCGATCGCGATCGGTCATCCCATCGGGTGCTCCGGGGCCCGGATCCTCGGTGCCCTCGCGCACGAGTTGCACCGGCGGGGCGGCGGCTACGGGCTCGCGGCGATCTGCATCGGCGTTGGCCAGGGGCTCGCGGTGGTGCTGGAAGCCTGATGGCAGCGCAGTCACGCTCCGTGCATCCGCCCAACGACTTCCCGGGGTATCGATCAACAGCGCGGCGGGCACCGAAAGGCTCGATCGAGGAGCTCATCAAGCGTGCCCAGGAAGCGCATCGCAGAGCCGGCTTGCCCTCATGAGCGTGGAGGTCGCGTACTCGTGGGTCGGCGACCGTGACCGACCGCCGCTGGTCATGAGCAGCGCGCTCGGCACGTCGCGAGCGATGTGGGATGCGCAGCACCCGCTCGGCGATCGGTACTCGCTGCTCCTCTACGACCATCGCGGGCTCGGTGAATCGCCCGCGCCACCGGGTCCGTATGCGGTTGCCGAGCTCGGTGCCGATGTGATCGCTCTCCTCGACGGACTCGGCCTCGACACGGTGGCGTTCTGCGGCGTGTCAGTGGGCGGCATGGTCGGGCTCTGGCTCGCCTCGTACCATCCGTCGCGTATCAGCGCGCTCGTCGCGATAGCGGCGCTGTCGCGACTGCAACCGGCGGATCGGTATCTCGAGCGCGCCGCGGCGGTCCGAGCCGATGGCATCGCACCGATCGCCTCCGGGGTCGTGGCTCGGTGGTTCACGCCGCGATTCGCACAGGAGCACCCGGCAACGCTCAGGCGATTCACCGACGCGCTTGTGGACATGAACGCCGAAGGGTACGCGAGCTGCTGCGAGGCGGTGGCGTCATGTGACCTGCGCGCCGACATCCGCAGGATCAATGCGCGGACACTGATCATCGCCGGTGCTGAGGATCCGTTCGTACCGGCCTCGAGCGCGGTGATGTTCGGCGCATCCTTCCACGACGCGAGCGTTGCGGTGGTTGACGGTGCCGCGCACCTCGTGAACGTCGAGCAGCCGGACATCGTCAATCGACTGGTGCTCGAGCACCTCAGTGAAGCCGATGGAGAAGTGGCGTGAGCGACGACATTCGAGAGCAGGGGATGACCACCCGGCGCGAGGTCCTCGGCGAGGAGCAAGTGGACCGCACGATGGCCCGTGCGGACTCGTTCACCGCCGATTTCCAGGAGTACATCACGCGTTCCGCATGGGGTGCGGTCGGGATGGTTCCACCCGTGGACGCGATGTGACCGACGTCGATCGGCCCGCGGTTGCGCGAGTTAATCGCGGTATCGGCACGGACTTCGTGCAGTCTCTGGAGCGTGGCCTCGCGGTCATTCGCGCCTTTGACGCCGAGCATCCCGAGCTGACCCTGAGCGAGGTCGCGCGCGCTGCCGGCCTCACCCGCGCATCGGCGCGGCGCTTTCTCCGCACGCTGTCCGAGCTGGGTTACGTGCGCAGCACTGGACGCCTCTTCGCGCTGCGGCCCCGCGTGCTCGAGCTCGGCTACGCATACCTCTCGGGCCTCAGCCTGCACGAGGTTGCGCAGCCCCATCTCGAGCGACTCGTGGGGATCCTTCGAGAATCGTCGTCGGTCTCGGTGCTCGACGCCGATGACGTCGTCTACGTCGCGCGTGTCCCGACCCGCCGGATCATGACCATCACCATCAGTGTCGGCACCCGGTTCCCCGCCTACGCGACCTCGATGGGCCGGGTGCTGCTGGCGGGCCAGAGCGACGAGTGGCTCGACGGGTACTTCGCGACCGTCGAACTGCGCCGGCTCACGGCGCGCACCATCACCGACGTTCCGGCGCTGCGCGCGGAGTTGCTCCTGGTTCGCGAGCAGGGCTGGGCGTTCGTCGACGAGGAGCTCGAGGAGGGCTTCCGGGCGATCGCAGCGCCGATCAACGATTCCTCTGGACGCGTGATCGCCGCCGTCAACGTCTCGTCGCCGGTGAGCCGCGGGAGCCCCGACCTGGTGCGTAGCGAGTTTCTGCCCCACCTGCTCGCCGCCGCGCGCGGGATCGAAGAGGATCTGAGCCACAGCACAACGGGGTCGCGCTGACCATGCCGGTCACACACGCCGGCGACATCGACATGTATTACGAGCTGCATGGATCGGGCGATCCAGTCGTCTTGATCGGCGGTCTCGCCAGCGACATCTCACAGTGGGGGTGGCTCACCGACTTCTGCGCGCAGACCCACCATGTGCTTGCGTTCGACAACCGCGGTGCCGGACGCACCGACAAACCGGACGCGCCCTACACGATCCCGATGATGTCCAACGACACCGACGCGCTCATGGATGCCGTTGGCATGAGCCGGGCGACGGTCGTCGGGATCTCCATGGGCGGCCGCATCGCGTTGGACCTGGCGCTCGAGCACCCCGACCGTGTCGCCCGGCTCGTGCTGGTGAGCACGAGGGCGTCGGCGAGGCTCGACGGCTCAATGTCGCGCATGGAGATGCTCAGCGTGCTCAGCAGCTTGGTGTACCGCGGGAAGTACCCTCAGCCGCGGTACGCCTTCTCCCGGCAGCGAGAGGCATCGCGTGCCTACAGCTGCATCGACCGCCTCGGCGAGATCCATGTCCCAACCACCATCCTGCACGGGCGCAAGGACAAGATCGCCCCGCTTCGTGAGGCGGAGGTGATGCGACGCGGCATCGCCGGGTCGCAGCTCGTGACCTTCAGGGGCGGTCACCTCTTCTTCCTGGTCCGCGAGCGCACATGGTTCCTCGACAGCCTCGCCACCGCGATGAACGCTCGTTCACGGGTTGCCGGGTCATGAGCCAGACGTGGGTCGCGCTGGTACGAGGTATCAACGTCGGCCGTGCCAAACGAATCGCGATGCTGGATCTTCGCAACCTGCTCGAATCGCTCGGGTACTCGGAGGTTCGCACCCACGTGCAGAGCGGCAATGCGGTCTTCTTGTCGGGACAGCGCAACGCCGCAGCGATCGAGGAGGAGATCTCGAAGCGCATCCGCAGCGACTTCCGCGTGGACGCCTCCGTGCTGGTTCGCACCGCGACCGAGTTCGTCACGGCCGTCGACGCCAATCCCTTCGTCACGCGCGGCGTTGCGCCTCAGGAACTGCATGTCGCGTTTCTGAGTGCGGAGCCGGCCGCGGCGAAGAAGGCCGCTCTTGGCCAAACTGCCTTCTCGCCAGACGAGTTCGCATTCGGCAAGCGGGTGATCTACGTGCGCCTTCCCAACGGGATCATGGGCTCGACGCTGCCCGACTGGGAGCGTGCGCTCGGGGTGCGCGTGACTCAGCGAAACTGGAACACTTCCACGAAACTTCGCGTCCTGCTCAGTGCGGCCGCCAGCGGCTGTGGCGTGTCTGCGCCGCACCCTCGCGGATGAGCTGCAGCCTGGGCTTCGGGCCGTCGCTCCGACCTCCCTGTGGCTTGCGACTGCCGGCCTTGAAGGGATCCGGCCACTCCGCACCGGGTCCGACATAGCCCTGGTCGGCCGCCGCGTGGAGCGTCCACTGCGGGTCGTACAGGTGGGCGCGCGCAAGTGCGCAGAGGTCGGCCCGGCCGGCGAGGATCAATGAGTTGACGTCGTCATACGACGAGATGACCCCGACCGCGATGGTTGCGATACCGACCTCGTTGCGAATGCGGTCCGCGTATGGCGTCTGATACGAACGGCCGAAGGCCGGCCGCTCGTCATTGGTGACCTGCCCGGTCGAGACGTCGATTGCATCGGCTCCGTGCGCCGCAAACGCGCGAGCGATCACCACGGCGTCGTCGGCGTCGATGCCCCCGGGAGACCAGTCCGTCGCGGAGATGCGCACGGTCATCGGCTTGTGCGCCGGCCATACGGCGCGCATCGCGTCGAAGACCTCGAGCGGATACCGGAGGCGGTGCTCGAGCGATCCACCGTACTCATCGGTTCGCTGGTTCGAGATCGGCGAGATGAAGCTGGAGAGGAGGTATCCATGCGCGCAGTGCAGCTCGAGAATATCGAACCCGGCACGCTCGCCGGCCTCGGCCGCGTGGACGAACTGGTCGCGGATATCGACCATCTCGTCGGTGGTCAGCTGATGGGGCACCTGATTGGCGGGTGAATACGGAACGGGCGACGGCGCGATGACCTCCCAGTTGGCTTCCGGGAGCGGTTCGTCCATGCCCTCCCACATCAGCCGCGTCGACCCCTTGCGCCCCGAGTGTCCGAGCTGCAGTCCGATGCGCGCCCCGGTCCGCTCGTGCACGAAGTCGACGATGCGCCGCCAGGCGGGCTCGTGCTCCGGTGCGTACATCCCCGCGCAACCCGGCGTGATCCTACCCGCAGCTGAGACGCACACCATCTCGGTCATCACCAGGGCCGCTCCTCCCAGCGCCTTGCTTCCCGTGTTCACGAGGTGGAAGTCGTTGGGCATGCCGTCGACCGCTGAGTACATGTCCATCGCCGAGACGATGACCCGGTTCTTCAGCTCGAGGTCGCGCAACCGGAAGGGCTGGAACATCGGTGGGGTCGCCGCCGCATCGAGTCGCGTTGGTTGTGCCTCGCCCTGAGCCGCGAACCAGACGTCGACCTCGCGCACGAACTCCGGGTCGCGCAGGCGCAGGTTGTCGTACGTGACCCGGCGGCTCCGCGTCAGGAGGTTGAACGCGAACTGCATCGGATCCTGGTGGACGTACTGTCCGAGATTCTCGAACCATTCGAGGCTCGCCTGCGCAGCTCGTTGAGTCGACACAACCACCGGCTTGCGCTCCGCCTCGTATGCC
Organism: Candidatus Dormiibacterota bacterium; assembly: GCA_003131685.1. Lineage (GTDB taxonomy): Bacteria > Chloroflexota > Dormibacteria > Aeolococcales > Aeolococcaceae > Palsa-851. Next base: position 10,780 of record PKWB01000154.1, on the reverse strand, counting down.
TCGAGCGCCCGCGCCACGCTCTCGTTCTCGTGCAGGCACGCGGAGAGCGCGAGCCCGTCCTCCATGGCGAGCTTCGTACCCGACCCGATCGAAAAGTGCGCGGTGTGCGCGGCATCACCGAGGATCACGACGTTGCCGTGATGCCAGCACTCGTTGCGCACTGTGGTGAAACTGATCCACCTCGAGTTGTTCGCATGCACCGCGTGGCCGTCGAGGATTGGCGCGAACAGCCGCCGTATCTCCGCAATGGCGGCGATATCGCTCTCACCCGGATCGAACTCGCGGGCGGCGAGCGGCTCGAAACCGGCGCCGCGCCAGACCGCGTCGTTCATCTCGACGATGAACGTGCTCCCGGTCGCGTCGTACGGGTACCCGTGAATCTGCATGATGCCGTGCGGCGTCTCGACGATGTAGAACTTGAACGCGTCGAAGACGAGGTCGGTCCCGAGCCACATGAATTTGCAGCGGCGCACGTCGAGAGTTGGTCGAAACGTCGCCGCGTACCGGCTCCGTATCGACGAGTTCACCCCGTCCGCGCCAACCACCAGGTCGTGCGTTGCGGCAAGCTCGCCGGCGGGCGGTGCTTCGCTGTTGAAGAGCAGCGTGACCCCAAGCTCGCGACAGCGTGCGTGCAGGATCTGGAGCAGCCGTTTGCGGCTCATCGCAGCGAATCCGTGCCCGCCCGATGTGATCACCTGTCCCCGGTAGTGGATGTCGATGTCGTCCCATCTCGCGAACTCGCGAGACATCGCCTCGTGGATCGCCGGGTCGGCATGTTCGATACCACCGAGCGTCTCATCCGAGAAGACCACGCCGAACCCGAAGGTATCGTCGTCGGCGTTGCGCTCCCACACGGTGACCTGGTGGGTCGGGTCGAGCTGTTTGGTGAGCGCCGCGAAGTAGAGTCCGCCCGGCCCGCCCCCGACAACCGCAATTCGCATGTGAGTCTGGGCGCAACTGTAAAGTGTGGAACGCCGTGAATGTGGCGTCCTCAGCATGCCTGCGTCGATCTATTTCGCCGATCTGACCTCGCCGCGCGCGCGAGCGCTGCTCGACAGCGGGCCGGTGCCGGTGCTGCTCCTGCCCGTCGGTGCGGTCGAACCGCACGGCCCGCACGCACCGCTCGGCACGGACTCGATCATCTCGGCCGCGATCTGCGAGCGCGCGGCCATGGCGCTCGCCGACGACCGCGCGGTGCGTGCGCTGGTGCTGCCCGAGATCGCCTTCGGCGTGACCCGCTACTCGGCGGCATTCACCGGCGCGGTGACGATCAGCGAGGGCACGCTGCACGCCATGGTCGTCGAGGTCTGCGCATCCCTTCGCGCCCAGGGCTTCCGCCACCTCGTGATCGTCAACAGCCACTTCGAACCCGCCCAGGTGACCACGCTGCGCCGGGCCGCCGATGATGCGAAGGTTGGCTTTCTGGATCTCACCCGACGTGCCGTCGCCGAGCAGCTGACCCCGGAGTTCAGGAGCGGCGCTGCCCACGCCGGACGCTACGAGACATCCCTCGTGCTCGCCAGGCGCCCTGAGTTGGTCGAGGCCGAGACCATGCGCCGGCTGCCTGCCTATTCGCTGGACATGCCCGCTGCCATGGCGGCAGGTCAGACCGACTTCCTCGCCATGGGGATGGACCGCGCCTACTGCGGCGCGCCCGCCGAGGCAACCGCGGCCGAGGGTGACGAGACGCTCGGCACGCTGAGCCGCCTCCTGGTCGACCTGATCCGCGCACAGGTCGAGGCAGAGCCGCGGACGTGAGCGCCGCCGGCACGGAGCCCGGCGTGAACCTGGCCACCGCCTTCCTGGATCGCAACGTCACCGAGGGGCGCGGAGGACGAACGGCGCTCACCGGGCCGGCAGGGAGCTGCACCTACGCCGAGCTCTCCGCCCTCACCAACCGCGTGGGCAACGCGCTCCTCGAGCTCGGCGTCCAGGCTCACGAGCGGGTGCTCCTCGCCCTGGCCGACTCGGCGGAGTTCGTCGCCACCTGGTACGCGGTGCAGAAGATCGGGGCGGTGACCGCCGAGGTGTACACGTTCCTGCAGCCCAAGGACTACACGTATTACCTCGACTACACGGCCGCGACCGTGGTGGTCGTCGACGCTGGCACCCTCGACCGGATGCGCGAAGCCTCGGCTGCGAGCCGCGGGCGCGCGCGGTTGCTCGTCGTGGCCGCCGCCGGCAGCGACCTTCGCGAGGACGAGGTGTCGTTCGACGCGCTGGTCTCGCGCCAGCCTGCCGACCTCGCCGCCGCCCCGATCGCGCAGGACGATATCGCGATCTGGAAGTTCACCACCGGAAGCACCGGCAGGCCGAAGGCGTGCGTCCACACAACGCGCAGCCCGGTCTTCAGCCACCAGGCATATGCGCAGGGCGTGCTCGACATCCTTCCCGAGGACGTCGTCCTGCCGGTGCCGAAGCTCTTCTTCGGCTATGCCCGAGACCTCGCGGCGCTCTTTCCCTTTGGTGTCGGCGCCAGCGGCGTGATCTTCGCCGACAGAACCACGCCCGAGCTCATCTTCGAGCTGATCGCGCGGCATCGGCCGACGATCCTGGTCAATGTGCCGACGATGATGCAGGCGATGCTCGATCACCCTGACGCCGCGGCCCAGGACCTGAGCTGCCTGCGCCTGTGCACCTCTGCCGGCGAGGCCCTGCCCGAGCCCCTCCACCGCCGCTGGAACGAGGCCTTTGGCATCGAGGTGCTCGACGGAATCGGATCGTCCGAGGCGTATCACATCTACATCTCCAACCGCCCCGGCCGCGTCCGACCGGGGAGCATCGGTGAGGTCGTCCCCGGCTACCAGGCGGAGGTTGTCGATGACGCCGGACGTCCGCTTGCGGACGGGCAGATCGGCAGGCTCTGGGTCCGTGGGGAGAGCGCGGCTCTGATGTACTGGCAGGACGCCGGGGCATCCGCGGACACCTATGCGAACCGGTTGGTCATGAGCGGAGACCTTGTGGAGCGCGACTCCGCGGGGTACTTCACGTATCGCGGCAGATCAGACGACCTGCTCAAGGTTGGCGGCATCTGGGTCGCGCCCGCCGAGATCGAGCGCTGTATCGCCGGTCACCCCGATGTCGTCGAATGCGCGGTGGTCGCGGCCGAGCGCGGCGGGCTCACGTTCGGCCAGGCTTGGGTGGTGCTCAGGCCGGCCTCGGCGGCGAGCCCGGAGGCGCTGCAGGGATTCGTTCGCGAGCGGCTCGCGCCCCACAAGGTTCCGCGCGAGGTGCGCCTCATCGCTGCGCTGCCCCGGACCGGCTCCGGCAAGATCGATCGGAGCGCGCTGCGCGGGCTCGCCCTCACCGGCAACCGAGGAGGCAGAGAGGCGTGACACGGTTCCGGGCATCCGCCGGGTTCACCGAACGCTGGCAGCATTTCGACTTCAGCGTCGATGAGGGCGTCGCCACGATCACGCTGGCACGCCCGGAGAAGCTCGGCGCACTCACGTTCGATGTCTATGCCGATCTTCGCGACCTGCTCACCGAGCTGCCCCACCGCAGCGACGCCCGCGTCGTGGTGATCACCGGCACCGGCCGGGGATTCTGCTCGGGGGGCGACGTCGTCGAGATCATCGGCGCGTTGCAGTCGATGGGCTCCCGGGATCTCCTCGAATTCACGCGCATGACCGGCTCGGTGGTCCGGGCGCTTCGCGAGTGCCCGCTGCCGGTGATCGCAGCCGTCAACGGCATCGCGGCCGGTGCCGGGGCGGTGATCGCGCTCGCCGCGGACATTCGCCTCCTGGCTCGCTCCGCGCGCTTCGCATTCCTGTTCACCAAGGTCGGGCTGGCGGGCGCCGACATGGGCTCCGCGTACCTGCTGCCTCGGGTCATCGGCTTTGGGCGGGCCAGCGAGCTGCTCCTGCTCGGCGACACGGTGGAAGCCGGCCGTGCCCTCGAGATCGGCCTCGCGACCGCGGTGGTCGACGACGAGGCGCTCCCGGAAACTGCCCTGACCATGGCTCGACGCCTGTCTGACGGGCCGGCCCTCGCCTACTCGGCGACCAAGGTGCTGCTCACCCGCGAGCTCGACATGGGGTTGCCCGGATCACTCGAGCTCGACGCCATGACCCAGGCGCTGCTCATGGGCAGCCACGACCACGCCGAATTTCAGCGAGCCTGGACCGAGGGGCGCGCACCCAGGTGGGAGGGCCGATGAGCGCCGAGCACGAGATCGTCACCGCCGCTGATCTCCCCGCGCCGATCGGCTATGCCCACGCCGTCGTCGCGGCGGCGGGCCGGACCGTGTACCTCGGCGGCCAGACCGCCCAGGCGCCGGACGGGACGATCTTCGGGGCCTCCATCGTCGAGCAGTTCGACCTCGCCGCCCGGAACCTCGTCGCCGCCCTGCACGCCGCCGGTGGGCAGCCCGACGATCTCGTCTCGCTCCAGATCTTCGTGACCGACCTCGCCGCCTATCGCGCGTCCATGAGCGAGCTCGGGAGCGTCTGGCGGACCCATTTCGGGCGCCGCTACCCCGCCATGGCGGTGCTCGGGGTCGCAGGGCTCTTCGACCCGAACGCCCTGGTCGAATTGGTCGGCATCGCCGTCATCACGTGAGCGCGACCTACGCCCACCTGACCGCCGCGCATCGCCAGCTGCTGGCCCGGAGCGAGGCTCTGGCGCGAGACGTCCTGGCGCCGATCGCGCACGGCGGTGAGCCGGGCAGGGTCAACCGCGAGCTCGTTGCCGCCCTTTCCATTCACGGCTTGGTTCCCGAGGTGCTGGAGCGCGGTCGCGAGGTCCCGGCGCTCAACCTCTGCCTGGTGCGCGAGGGTCTCGCGCGCTATTCGACGGCGGCGGAGACCGCCTTCGCCCTTCAGGGACTGGGTGCCCATCCAATCCTGGCGGCCGGTCGGAGCGCGGTCGTCGACACCTGGATCCCGCGGGTCGCCGCGGGCGAAGCGGTCGCCGCCTTCGCGCTCACCGAGCCGGACGCGGGATCCGACGTGGCGGCGCTGGCGCTCGCCGCCGAGCCCGACGGCGCCGGGTTCCGCCTCAGCGGCGAGAAGGTGTTCATCTCCAACGCGCCGGATGCCGACATCTACACGGTCTTCGCGCGGACCACCGATGGTGCCGGCTCCCGGGGCATCACCGCCTTCGCCGTGCCACGGGAGAGCGCGGGGCTTTCGGGCGACCCGATCCCGTTCGTCGCCGACCACCCGATCGGCCGGCTGCGATTCGACGGCGTCGCGGTGCCTGCGGAGAACGTCATCGGCGAGATCGACCACGGTTTCGGCGTTGCGATGCGGACCCTCGACCTCTTCCGTCCCAGCGTCGGCGCCTGCGCTGTGGGCATGGCTCAGGCGGCACTCGACGCCGCGGTCGCCCACGCCGCCGAACGCCAGGCCTTTGGCCACCCGCTGTCGGCGCTCCAGGGGGTCAGCCATCAGCTTGCCGACGTCGCGACCCGGGTCCAGGCGTCGCGCCTCCTGGTCCACTCGGCTGCCGCAGCGCACGACGCGGGGATCACGCCGAACACCGAGGCCGCTGCGATGGCGAAGCTCTTCGCGACCGAGACGGCGATGCTGGCGATCGACGTTGCGATCCAGGTGCATGGCGCCAGGGCCCTCGAGCGCGGACATCTCCTGGAGCACCTCTACCGCGACGTCCGCGGCACGCGGATCTACGAGGGCGCTTCCGAGGTGCAGCGCGAGATCATCGCCCGCCAGCTGTTCCGTCGGGCCGTTCGCGGATCATGAGGATCGATTCCACCCGCTGACCGGCGCGGCTGTCGGTGTCGAGAAAGGGCTCGCCGGCGACCCGCATCCCGGCATGCCGGTAGGCGGCGTGGGATCGGGCGTTGGTGGCCTCGGTGATGAGCGCCACCACGGTCGCCGACTCGTCGGCGAAGAGGTGGTCGGAGAGGAGCCTCACCGCCCGCGCCCCGATCCCCCGTCCAGCGAGCCCGCTGTCGCCGATGAAGATGTCGAGCCCCCACGCCCCTTCCGGCAGGCTCAGCCCGACCTCGGCCAGGTAGGCCTCCTCGGCGGCCCAGGGATAGAACTGGATGAAGCCGACCGGTTCGCCGGCCAGCTCGATGATGCACGAGATCGTCTGGCCATCCCCGCCACCGCGCAGCCCCAGCTCTTCGATCACGCGATCCCTCGTCACCGGCGGCTCGTCCGGGTCCCACCACTCCCTCACATGCGGGCTGTTCCGCCAGTCCACGAGGCGGGCGTAGTCGTCGTCCCGATCTCGAACCAGCCGGATGGCCAGGTCGGCCTCAGCCGCGATGACGTCCTTCATCCGAGCAAGTATCGAGTCACTCGCGAAGCCGGTGCCGGCCGGGATCGCTGCCTACGATCCAGCCATGCGTGTACTCGTCGTCGAGGACGAACCGGAGGTTGCCGGCAGCCTCGCTCGCGGGCTGGCCGAGGCCGGCATCTCGGTCGACGTCGCCCTGAGCGGTGAGGAGGCGATCGAGACCCTCCGCTCCGGCCTCGCCTATGACGTCGCCGTCCTGGACGTGATGCTCGGTGGCGACGTCGACGGCATCGGTCTCTGCCGCCACCTTCGCCTCCAGGGGGCGCCGACGGCGATTCTCATGCTCACCGCCCGCGACGACGTCAAGGACCGCCTCGCCGGTTTTGACGCGGGTGTCGACGACTACCTGGCCAAGCCGTTTCACTTCGAAGAGGTCCTCGCTCGCGTGCGGGCCCTGAGCCGCCGCCGGATCACCCCGAGGCTCGAGGTCCTCCAGGCGGGCAATCTCTCCATGGACAGCGCCGCCCGTCAGGTGATGGTCGGTGCCGACGTGGTGCCCACCACCCGCCGCGAGTACGAGATCCTCGAGCTCTTCCTCCGCCACCCCGCCCAGGTGCTGAGCAAGGAACAGATCCACGATGCGGTCTGGGGTGACGCGCAGACCGTCGAGTCCGGGCTGGTGGAGGTGTACGCCGGCAAGGTGCGTCGCAAGCTGCAGGCGGCGAGCGCGTCGGTGCTGATCGAGACCTGCCGCGGCATCGGCTACCGCCTGATCAGCGGCGACGCTGCCGCGCTGCGATGAGCTCCGCGATCAAGCGCCGCGACGCGTTCAGCCCTCGCCAGCCTGCTCCGCTGTTCGGTCGCGTGATCCTGTTCCTCGGCTGCACGGCGATGCTCGCAGTGGTTCTGGTCATCGAGATCGCAGTTCCGAACAACCCGACCCTCGGCGGGATGCTGTTGCTGGCGGTGCTCTTCGCCACCTGGCTGCTGCCGACCCCCTATGCGGCGCTGATCACCGCCGCCGCCGTGCTCATCACCATGATCACCGCGCTCACCGGCGCGATCGACCCACTGACCGCCAAATTCCAGTTCGTCGCCGTGGTTGTCACGGCGTGCCTGAGCGAGCTGACGGTCCGGTCGTTGATCGCTCGCGACCGGGCTCAGATGGCAACCGCAGAACAGCTGCGCAGGTTCACCGCGGATGCCGCCCACGAGCTGCGCAACCCCCTGTCGGCACTCCAGAGCGATCTCGAGATCACGCTGCTGCAGCCCCGCACCCCCGACGAGCTCACCGCAACCGTGAAGCTCGCGCTCAAGAACACGCGACGCCTCGTGAAGATCTCCGAATCCCTCCTGACACTGTCGCGCGGCGACGCCGGCGGGCTGATCACCTCGATCTCGCGGATCGACATCAGTGATGTGCTCGAGGAGGCATTCGCTCGATGGGAAGGACACGCGACGACGCTCGGCGTGGTGCTGACCGAACAGCTGGACTGCGAGGGGGTCATCGAGGGTGATGCTCTCTTGCTGGGCCGCCTTTTTGACAACCTGCTCGAAAACGCGATCAGCTATACGCCCAGAGGCGGAAGCGTCGCGGTCGCACTCACGCGGCCTCCATCGGCGACATGTGTCGTCTCCATCACCGACAGCGGGCCCGGAATCCCGGCGCCGCTCCGTCCGGTGATCTTCGAGCGGTTTTCGCGCGGCGACGTCTCGCGGTCCAGGAAGACCGGTGGTGCCGGCCTCGGGCTGGCGATCTGTGCCGCCATCGTTGCGGCCCACAAAGGCACCATCACACTCGATGACGAATACGTTGGTGGAACGCGAGTCGTTGTGCGACTTCCTGTTACCAGGCTTTCCGGAAGGGTTTGAGGTCGGAGCCCATTCTGATGTTGTCGCCTCGCGAGTCGGGGGAATGTCTTTATCGGAGATATCAAAATGGGCAACAGGGTTCTGGCGGTCGGGGAACGCATCCGTGAGCTGGTGGAAAAGCTCCGGGATAACCAGGAAGGTCAAGGCATGGTCGAATATGCGCTGATNNCCCCCGCGGGCTGCCGGTACCTCGTTCGAGGACTGGCAGCCCGTCCTCATGTCAGGCGGCCTGCGCGGCTCCGGCGACGGGTTGCCGTCGCGCCCGGGGCAGCAGCATCGAGAGGATTCCGGTGAGCGCCCAGAAGCCGACGTTGAAGAAGAGGATGCGCTCGACCGACGACACAAAATCGCGTCCGAGCGCGGTCTGAGCAGCGCTGGCGAATGCAGCCTGCACCGGTCCCGATCCCGTTGTCTTGCACTGCGCGGGAGGGGGTGCTGTTGGATCGCTCGAGGACGCCTGCTCCTTGAAGCAGGTGGTGAACGTCGAGATCGCGGCCTGCGCCGCCGGTGCCGGCAGGTTTGCTGCGGCGAGCTGGGACTGGAGCTGCGGGGTCACGGTCGCGATCGAGTCCGCGGCTCGGCTCGAGAGCAACCCGAAGAAGACCACGCCGACAACGGCGACACCGATGGCGCCACCGAGCTGCTGAAAGGTCGTGAGCACGCCGGATGCCGAACCGGCGTCCCGGCCCGGCACGCCCGCCAGGATGATGTTGAGCAGCGGCGCGATCACCGTTCCCAGACCGAGCCCGCTGACCACGAATGACGGGATCAGATCCCACCCGGTGACCTTGATGCCCTGCAGGTGCAGGGTTCCGATCACGCCGAGCATGCCGATCACGAGCAGCGTGGATCCGATTGCGATCGTGTACTTGCCCAGGCGCGGCGCGACGCGCGTGGACATCGCGGAGGCGACGGCGGAGGCGAGGCTCCATGGGATCGTCGTCAAGCCCGCATTGAGCGCGCTGAATCCCAGGCCGACCTGGACCATCAGGCTGAAGGTGAAGAAGAACGCGGGAATGCCGGCGATGAACACTGCGGAGATGGCGACGCCGACTGCGAACGATCTGATCCGGAACAGCGAGAGCTGCACGAGGGGAAACCGTGTCGAGGGCAGGGATCGCTCGTAGAGGACGAAGAGCACGAGCATCACCGGGCTGATCGCCATGCAGATGAACGTCCAGGCGGGCCATCCGGCGACCTGCCCCTCGACGAGCGGGTAGACCAGCAGCAGGATTCCCGCAGTGGCAAGGATCACCCCGCCGACGTCGAGACGCGTCGCATTGGGCGCGCGAGACTCGGTGATCAGCCGGGTCGCCGCGATGAGCGCGGCGATCCCGATCGGCAGGTTGACCAGGAAGATCCACCGCCAGGACAGCCCACTGGTCAGACCGCCACCGATGACCGGGCCGATCGCCACGGCCAGGCCGGTGATCGCGCCCCAGACGCCGAACGCCACGCCACGCTCGCGCCCCTGGAACGAGCTGCCGAGCAGGGCCAGGCNNGCGATGCCGATCACCGCGCCGACCAATCCGAAAACCTTGGCGCGCTCCTGGGGTGGGAAGGTGACCTGGATGACCGAGAGGACCTGCGGATACATCATCGCCGCCATCGCGCCCTGGAGCACTCGGGAGAGGTCGAGCATGATCGCGGTCTGGGCGAGGCCGCAGAGTGCAGACGCGATCACGAACCCCGACATCCCGATGATGAACAACCGCTTTCTGCCAAAGATGTCACCAAGTCGACCGCCGGTGATCAGCAGCACCGCATAGGCGAGGCCGTAGCCGGCGA
>PKWB01000154.1:0-894 GCA_003131685.1 Candidatus Dormiibacterota bacterium | reverse complement strand
CCAGGGCGAGCCAGCGACGCGGATCGAGCTCGCTCGCTGGGGGAGCTGGAGCGGCCGGCTTGTCGCCCGCGCCGGGAGGAGCAGCAGCCTCAGTGGTCTCGGTCATCAGGCGTGCCTCCCACGATCGCGCATCAGGTCCATATCACAAGCCGGCGGCTGCGGAGGTCCATCTTGCCAGAGTCCTGTTCGACGCGGGTCCGAGCTTCGCAGCCAGGTCATCTGCCCGCCAGCGGCCCGNNTCGCGCCGGAGAGACCGCTGCCCGCGAAGGCGGTGAGGACGAGCAGGCCGACCGCCGCGGCTCCGGCCCAGATGCCGATCTCTTCGCCCGCGGGAAGCGTGGTCCGGGTTACCGACGACAGGCAGTGTGCGATCCCCGCCACCGTGGCGACCGCGCCGAGCCAGTTGTGGGCTCGGAACCATCCCATCGAGAAGCTCCGCCCCGCGGAGAGCCGCCAGCGGTTCACCAGCGACGACGCGATGGCCACGCCGAACACTGCCGCCGCGATCCAGCCGGTGAGCGTGTCGATCTGGCTCACCGTGACCGGCGCGCACCGCGACCCCTCCCCAGGGCTCTATTCTCGTGCGTCATGGAGATGCAGTATCGGCACCTTGGCCGCTCGGGGCTTCAGGTCAGCGTTCTCTCGTTTGGATCGTGGGTCAGTTTCGGCCCTCAGCTTGCCGGCAGCAGCGCTCGCGACTGCCTCGCGGCCGCGCACGACGCCGGCNNAACTTCTTCGACAACGCCGAGGTGTATTCCGGCGGCCGATCGGAGACGATCATGGGCGAGGCGATCGCGGAGCTCGGCTGGCCCCGGCAGAGCTATGTCATCTCGAGCAAGTTCTTCTGGGGGATCGAGGAATCGGTCAACATGCGCAACACGCTCAATCGCAAGT
>PKWB01000087.1:454-16095 GCA_003131685.1 Candidatus Dormiibacterota bacterium | reverse complement strand
GTGCGTATGCGATCGACAGCTCGAACGCCCGTTGCGCGACGCCGACGCCACGCGCGGCGACGTTGACCCGTCCAACTTCGATCGCGGCCATCATCTGCTTGAATCCCTGCCCTTCGATTTCGCCGAGCAGGTTCGCCGCCGGTTGACGGTTGTTCTCGAAGACGAGCTCCGTCGTCTCCACNNTCGACTCGACGCCCTTGTAGCCGAGCTTCTCGATGTGCCGCGATGACGTGAACCCGGGGTACTGCTTCTCCGCGAGGATGCACGACATGCCGCGGTGCGGCGGCGTGGCGTCGGGATCGGTCTTCACCAGCGTCGCGACAACTGTCGAGTGCTCGCCGTTGGTGGCCCACATCTTGGTGCCGTTGATGACATATTCGCCGTTGTCGCGAATCGCGCGGGTCTGAATCGCCTGGACGTCCGAGCCGCAGTTGGGCTCGCTCATCGAGAAACCGCCGTGGAATTCGCCCGTCGCCATGCGGGGGAGGAAGCGCTGCTTCTGCTCGTCGGTCCCGAAGTTGTCGATGAGGAAGCTGACGATGAAATGCGTGTTGATGATCCCCGTGATGGACATCCAACCCCGCGCGATCTCCTCGCACACCATCGCGTAGGTCGCGTAGTCGAGACCGGTGCCCCCGTAGGCCTCGGGGATGGCAAAGCCGAAGAACCCCAGCTGCTTCATCTGGGCCACGATCCTGTCCGGGTAGGTGTCGTCGTGGTCCAGGTCGTGGGCGACCGGGAGGATCTCGCGCTCCACGAAGTCGCGAACCATCCCGACGATCTCTCGCTGCTCGGTCGTCATGTCGATGGACACGGGCTGAGTCTAAACGCCGGGAATGGGCCTCATGCTCGAGCGACGCCCAGGATGTGCACGCGCGCGCCGCGCAGCCGCCATGCGTCGAGGACGCGTTCGATGGCGAAGGACGCTTCGAGGAGCGGCCGGTTGAAAGCGATGTATGACGGGTCGCCGTTGTAGGTCAGATCGGCGTGTTTGAAGCCGGCTGCGTTGAGCAGCCGGTGCAGGGATGCGCTGCTGTTGGCGCGATAACGCACCGGGTAGGCGTCCCCCTCACCGCGCCCATAGAGGCGCCGCGTCAGTCCGGCGTGCCACCTTTGCGGGATTGCCCTGATCATCCAGGCGTTGTAGTTCCACGCGTTTGGGGTGAGAAAGACGAAATGGCCGCCCGGCGCGAGCACTCGGTGCACCTCTGAGAACACGAGACCGGGGTGATCGAGATGTTCCAGGACCCACGCTGAAGCCACGACATCGAACGTCCCGCTCGCGAACGGCAGGTCCTCGCCGGAGCCCATGACTCGGTGCGAGATCACCGTGTTGCCGGCGAGGGCCGCCGGGTCGGGATCGACGCCGGAGACAACCGCGCCGGGCACGCACGAGAGGTCGTCGCCGTGCAGGCCGTTGCGCCCGCAACCGAGGTCGAGGATGCGAGCTCCCTGCGTCGATACCTTCCCGATGAGCGAGCGATACATGCTCACGCTGTCGACCCAGGATGGGTTGCGGCGCTGGTACTCCTCGCGTGCGTGAACCTGCCGCTCGAAGCCATGTGCCATGCGGGCGGCAGTGTAAGCGGCGGTCGGGGTGTCGGTCCCGCTGCTACAGTTGCGGCGATGAGCGAACGGCCGTTCGCGCGATGATCGCCCGCCCTGCCGGCAATCCTTCAAGCGCAGCAGGCGCGGCGCCATCCTTCCCTGCGCGGGGGAGCTTCGACATTCGCGTCCAGGACTGCATCGACTTTCTTCGCGGGCTTCCTGCCGAATCAGTCGATTTGATCGTGACCGACCCGGCGTACTCGGGGATGAATCGCCATCTGCGCCTCGGTCACGGCCGCATCGTTGGCCACTACGGCAAGCCCGACAACGCGCGCTGGTTCCACGAATTCTCGGACGACCCGGAGTCGTACGCGGTGTTTCTCGGCGAGTGTCAACGGGTGCTCCGTCAGAACCGCCACATCTACATCATGTTCGACAGCTTTTCGATGCTCACCCTGGGCGCCCTGGTTCGCGACAGCTTCGATGTCAAGGGTGTTGTCGTCTGGGACAAGGTGCACCTCGGCATGGGTCATTACTTCCGGCGGCGTCACGAACAGATCGTCTTCGCGAGCAAGGGCAGGCGGAAGCTCTCTCGTCGGGATCTCCCGGACGTGTGGTCGGTCCCCCGCATCCACCGTGCCGCGTATCCGACCCAGAAACCCGTGAAGTTGTTCGAGCTCATGGTGCAGGCCAGCGCCGAACCGGGCTTCATGGTCTGTGATCCGTTCTGCGGGAGTGGGTCATCCGGCGTCGCAGCACTGCGGGGCGATTGCGATTTCATCGGTGCGGACATCGACGTGCGTGCTGTCGACATCGCCGAGGATCGCCTGGCGAGATTCATGGCGACGGGGCAGGACCCGCTCGAGCCGGTTCGCTAGGCCCCGGGCACACTCCGCCGCCGGCCGGCCTTCCGGTGAGGCCAGAAAGCGCGCGGTCCGGCCAGAACCAGCAGCGCGGGAAGCAGGAACGAGCGCACCAGGAAGGCATCGATCAGGACGCCGACGCCCATGATGAACGCGAACTCCCGAAAGGGCTGCACGGGCACGAGCGCGAGCACGGCGAAGCTCGCCGCCAGGGTCACGGCGGCAATCGAGACAGCCCGCGAAGCGCGGGGAAGCGCAGCCTCAACGGCCGCGGCCATGTCGCGACCGCGTGACTCCTCCCAGATGCGCCCCATCACGAAGACGCTGTAGTCGGCGCCGAGTGAGACCAGCAGGACCCCGGCGGTGACCGGGACGAAGAAGGTGACGTCGGGGTATCCCAAGGGACCCTGGAACACGACGACGAACACGCCGAGCGACGCCGCAAGGCCCAGAGCGCTCGAGGCGATGAGCAGCAGCGGTGCGGGCACCGCGCGGAAATACACCATCAGCACAAGGCTCATCAGCAGCGCGGCAAGCAGTGCGACCCGCCAGATATCGGTATTGGTGGCGGCCACGGCGTCTGCGGCTGCCGGGGTGGCGCCCGACCAGGCGATCGTTGCCGAGCGCAGTCCCGCGCCGGACACGACCCGCGGCATCCGCTGCTGCAGGCCGGTGAACGAGCCGATTGCCGCGGAATCGTAGGGATCGTCGCGCAGGACGACGAAGAGGCGTACGGCGTTGCCGCTCGAAGTGGTGAATGCGGATCCGGCGAAGTTCAGCGGAAGCTCGCCAGGACCGACCACCGCGCTCACCCCCGGGCTTCGGCGGATTGCCGCCTCGAGACGACCGAGTGCCGCTGCCTGCGATGCGACGCCCCGGCCCTGGAGGATCAGCGTCGTCGGACCGACGATGCCGGGTCCGAAACCCGCCGCCGCCGCATCGGCAGCCTGCCGCGGGCCGCTGCTGGAGGGGAGCCCGGTGATCACGTTGGTTCCCAGACGAGCGTGCGTCAGCCCGGAGGCCCCGACCAGCAGCGCAGCCACGCACACCACCACCGTGATGGCGGCCGCCCACCGCCTGCCGACAAGGCGCGCGACGATACGCCTGGCACCGCCACGTTCAACCTCACGCGTGGACGGGTTCGCAGGACGGCGGGGTAGGTGCGGCCAGAACGTGAGCCGGCCGAGAACGCCCACCAGCGCCGGCACGAAGGAGATCGACACGAGCCCCGAGATGATCACCGCGACGGCCATGCCGGGCCCGACCGCATGGAAGAAGTCGAGGTTCGCTCCGATCAGGGCGATCGTCCCGGCAGCGACCGTCAGCGCGGCCGCGATCACCAATGGGACCACCCGGGAGGACGAATTGCGCAGCGCGATGCTCCGCCGCTCGCCCGCGCCCAGCCGGGCGCGCACCCCGGTGAGCGTGAACACCGAGTAGTCGGTGACCACGCCGAGGATGAGCACGATCATGATCGGCGCCAGCTGGGATGGAATCTCGACACCCAGGAGGTGCGCTCCCCATCCGAGCACGTGGCGGGCGACCATGTAGGAGACCCCCGCGCCCGCCAGCGGCACCAGAGGCGCCACCGGCGATCGGAAGATGACACCGACCAGGACCGCGATCACCAGCACGGTCACGATCTCAAGCACCACCAACGCGTTCTCGATGAGGTTGCCTTCGGTGATCTGAGCGGGCACAGGCCCCGTGACCCCGACGGAAGCTCCAGGCGGGCGCGGGGTCGCCGCCGCGTACCGATCGGCGCCAACGGTGATGTCCCCGGAGAGCGCTGCCGAGGGGAAGAAGAGAAACGTGACCGCGGTGGTCGCCGGCACCTGGGCGGTCGAGATCAACCCGGGGACATTGACCAGCGGCAGCGCGAAACTGGGTTGATCTGGAGGCGCTGCCGCTGGGTGCGAGCCGTCGACCACCTGCGCCTGGCGGCCGATCCTGACCAGCGTTGCTGTCGGGATGCTGCGCTGAGAATGCTCGACCACCAGGGCCGGGCTGTCCGCCAGTGACGACCCGAAGAGCCGCTGCTCGGTGGCCTGGGCGCGAAGGGCAGGAGTGTTGGACGGGACGAGCTGGATCAAACCGAAGCCGGACGCGGCCCCGAAGTCGGGAAGGAACATCACCGCCACGACCGCTGCTGCGATCCAGGCTGCGATGATCGGCAGCCCGAGGTGCGCGGTCAGGCTGCCGTAGAGCCTCCAGGGCCACGGGACGCTGGAGAACTCGCCGGCGCCCGGCTCGACCTCAGGCGCCGGAGGTGCAGACGCTGGAGGCGGACGGCTCGCCTCGTTCCCGGGCGAAGCCGGCGGAGACGAGGGCTGGCGGCTGGACATGCGGCACCCCTACAAGGCCCTAAACGTGATAGTCATCCTATCAGCTTGGACGGGCGATGCCTCGCCGCCATGAACTGCGTCACGGAGAGCAGATTTCCGTCCGGATCCTCGAACCATGCGACGCGGTCGCCTCCCGGAGCGGTCCAGATCCCGGCCTCGTCGACGTCCATGCCTCGATAGCTCACGAACGCGACTCCTGCGGCGGTGAGCGCGGCAACCGTCGAGGCGATGTCGTCGACGCCCCAGCCGAGCACCGTGTAGCGAACCTTCGAGAGTTTGCGCACCGGCGTCAGCCGAAGCGTTGTGCCGTTGGCATCAAACACGCACGCGTACGGGCTTTCGTCGGTCACCCGCAAGCCGAGAGTCTCCGCGTAAAACGCACGAGCACGTGGAAGGTCCATGGTGGGGACAAACGCGATGAGCCGCGCGCTGTCGAGGGCGCCCACGTCAGCCCGCCGCGCTCTCCTCGCCCTGCGCGGGCGACGGCGTCAGCCCGGCGGCGACACCGCGTGCGTAGAACTGCGCGGCGATCTTCCGCGACGCCTCGTCGATCATCTCATCGCCGAGCATGACCGCACCCTTGCCTTCCACCTCGGTCGCCTGGCGGTAGGCCTCGAGGATGCGCGCGGCCTTGTCGAAGTCGGCTTGCGCGGGCGTGAACGTCTCGTTCGCCGGTTCGATCTGCACCGGGTGCAGCACCCATTTCCCGTCGTAACCGAGCGCAGCGGCACGCGAGGCGGAGGCCCTGTACCCCTCCACGTCGTGGATGGCGAGATACGGCCCGTCGATGACCTGAATGCCGGCGGCGCGTGCCGCGACCGCGAGCTTGAACAGNNGATGGCAGCTGCATCGACGCGGAGAAATCCGCCGGCCCGAAGGTCAGCGTTTCGAGGCGGGTGCTCGAGAAGGCAATCTCGTCAGCGCGCATCAGCCCTTCAGCGTCCTCGATCTGCGCCTCGATGCCGATGCGTCCGACCTCGTATCCCAACGCCTGCTCGAGTTGGAGGAGGGCTCGGTCGACGAAGCCGATATCGCCGGCGTTTCGCACCTTCGGAACCATGATGCAGTCGAGAACGTCACCGGCACCGGTGATGACCTCGCGCAGGTCGTCGAACGCAAACCGACTGGTCACCTGGTTGATGCGCACGACGCGCGTCTTCCCGTGCCAGTCGTGTGTGCGCAACGCCTCGACCACCTTGGCCCTCGCCGCCGGCTTCTCGAGCGGGGCGCAGGCATCCTCGAGGTCGAGGAACACCTCATCGGCGGCACTGGCCGCGGCCTTCTCCATCATCCGCGGGTTGCTGCCAGGGACGGCAAGAACCGATCGGCGAAGCCGGGCTGTCGACACGCTCGGCTACTCCTTCGAGGGGGTGGGCCGGTCGTCGGGCGGAGTCGACCTGTCCTTCGGCGGTGACGGCCGGTCGTCGGGGGGGATCTGTCGATCGTCGGGGGGCAGGTCGGTGCCGCCCGGCGTCATCCCACCGAGCCCCCCCATGCCGCCGAACAGACCACCAAGCATCTGCTGGAACTGCTCGGGTCCGCCGAGGTCATCCTGCACGCGCTCGAACATGCGCGCCATCAGCTCCTGCAGCTGCGGATCCTCGGAGAGCTTCTCCTGGAGGCCGCCGAGCTGGCCCATGAGCTGTTCCATCTGCACCTCCTGGGCCACCTGCATCAGCACCGGCTGGGATGCGGCCGCGGCAACCACCTGCACCTGCTGGCGGATCACCTCGAACCCCTTGCAGGCCATGCACGTGCCCTGATGCTGGCACCGGCACAGCTGCGACTTCAGCCTGTCGAGCTCCTGGTGGATCCCACTGAGGTCAACCCCGGGTTGAGACGTATCGCCCATGATGTGATCGTAGTTGACATTCGCTTTGGAACCGCGCACGTTGCATCCGCGCCGGGATCGGGTATAGTCATTCGGAGACGGGAGGCTTCGCGCATCCCCGCGGTTGACGTCGATTGGATCGTCGCCCCGCGTCAAAGAGCCCCGCCCGAGGCCGTCCCGATGTCCAGTAATTGCGCCGGTGGACAGGGCCACCGCGCATCCGAGGTTGACAGTCCGCTGATAGCCCCAGACCTCGCGCTCGATCGTCTGCACCTCATCGTGCCCGACGGCAGCGATGCCATGGTCGTCCTGGAAGCATGGGCGAATGGCTCGCAGCCCGGTGCCGATCCGCGCACTGTTTTTGCCGAGCGCATCGGTGAGGTCGGCCACGTCTCCGTCTCATTCGGCGACGAGGATCCGATCCAGTTGCGCCTCGATCTTCCCGATCTCGTGCTGCAGTGCGTCGCCCAGCCCGGACCGGACGGCACCCGCGACCACCTGGGTCTCCGGGTCCTGTCCATCCGTCCCACCGGCGGCCAGCCCGAGGGCGCGAAGCTCCTCACCATCACCGCCCGAGAGCCGGTCGTGACCGAGGCAAACGGCGTGGTCAGCGATACCTTCCGCCTGCTCGACTGGCGGATCTCGACGCAGCACGCAGCGAGGTCGGAGCAACTCTACGCGACCTTGAAGCTCGTCGACAGCCTGGAGCGAGCCGAGAAGCAGCGGGCCCAGTCCCAGCGCACCCGGTTCAATGGAGCGCGTGAGTTCTGGCGATGCCGGACCTGCCGCGCGCTCTGGCGGCCCGACACCCATGAGCGATGCCCTTCCTGCGGACGCGAGTTCACCGATGCGGATCGCAAATCGCCCGAGGTCGGCAAGGTCGAGTTCCAGATCCCCGAAGGCGAGCCGATCAACCTGACCCCGGACGCCGCGGTGCTGATCGAGCCTGACGACGAGACCAATTTCGTTGGGCGGGTCGCCCGCATCGATCACCAGCGCCACGTGGTCGAGATCGTGACCCGCACCTTTGAACACTCGGGCAGCGAGGGGTACATCGCACCGTCCTTCAACAAGGCGCTCTACCAGGCGAAGCGATCCGTGCTGGCGGCGATCGCCACCAAGGACTTCGGCGTCGGGCTGCTTGCGCAGCTCCTGGTCAGCCCCGAGACGATCGTCGCGCCCAAGGACGAGTCGGACGCCGAATCCTCGTGGCTCACCAGCGGGATGCGGCCGAACCAGCCCCAGAACCGTGCGGTGGGGTTGCTGAGCCGTTTGAGTGCGGGCCAGGCGGTGTTCATCCAGGGACCTCCGGGAACCGGGAAGACGACGGTCATCGTTGAAGCCGTCAAGCGCCGCCTCGCCGCCAATCCGGATGAGCGGATCCTGGTGACGTCGCACAGCAACCTCGCTGTCGACAACGCGCTGGAGCGCCTCGCGGGGACACCGGGCATGCGCGCCGTCCGCGTCGCTCGCGCCGAGCGCGTGCATCCCGCGGTCGACAAGTTCCGCTGCGACGACGAGGACGACCCGCGTCTCCTCGAGGCCAACTGCTACTTCGCCACCTGCGCGACCGCCGCAACGTCGGGCATCACCGACATGAACTTCGACATCGTCATCCTCGACGAGGCGAACAAGGCACGAGCGGACGAGGCGCTGCCGGCGTTGCGTCTCGGTCGCAGCCTCGCGCTCGTCGGCGACCACAAGCAGCTGCCGCCGGTCGAGGACGACGCTCTCTACGGGATCGTCGAGATCGACCCGGCGCTCGAGGACCTGGTCAACCGGAGCCTGTTCGAGCAGTGCTGGGATGGTGGATTGCCGGCCGAGGCCCAGTGCCTGCTCACCATCCAGCACCGCATGCACCCGGACATCGCGGCGTATGTGTCGGCGGCCTCCTACGACAACCAGCTCGAGAACGCCCCCGAGGTCGAGGCGTATGACTACATCACCCGCAAGCCGTTCCCGGTGGCGCTGCACTTCGTCGACACCGAGGGTATGCGCGGTGTTCGCGAGCGGCGCGGCCCTGGCGGCGCGCTGCGCAATGAGGCCGAGGTGCGCGTTGCGGCGCAGGTCGTCCGGCTCCTCGACGAGCGGGCTCCGCGCGAGATGAGCATGGCGGTCATCGCGATGTATGCCGAGCAGGTGGAGCGGCTCCGCCAGGCGCTCGGCCGGCGGCGTTTCAAGCGCACCGTGAAGATCGACACCGTCGACTCGTTCGAGGGCCGCGAGGAGGACATCGTGGTCATCTCGCTGGTGCGCTCCAACGAACGCGGGCGCATCGGCTTCCTCCGAGTTCCCAACCGCCTCAACGTCGCCATCTCGCGTGCCAAGCGGCTGGTGGCGTGCATCGGGGACAGCGCGACCCTGCGCAGCGGCGATGAGTCGATGTACGGGATGCTCGTCGAGGCTTCGCGGTCCACCGGGGGCTGGTTGAGCGCTCTCGAGCTGGTGTCGCAACCCAAGCCTCGCCGGGGCGAGCAGCGTCAATCCGGCCAGCCTTCCGGAGGCGAGGGCGGCGATGAGGGAGACCCGGAGCGTGCTGCCAAGCGCCGTCGCCGTCGACGTCGCGGGCGTCGGGGCGCGCCGAACCCCGTTACCGCAGGCGCGACGGCTGAACCAGGCACCGAAACCGGCGCTGCGCCACAGCCTGCCGTCGAGGGCCAGCCGCAGGAGGGCGCACAGCGCCGGCGGCGCAGACGGCGCCGTCGCGGACGTGGACGCGGCCCGGGGCTGGGCCAGCCGGCCGGTCAGCCGGGCGACAACCCGGACAATCCCGTCACCCCTTCTGATGAGCAGCCGACCGTCGCTCCAGCCGCGGCGGGGGACGCTCCAGAGGGCTGACCGACGTGAGCGACGCAGTCACGGTCTTCGTCCGTCCCGGGGATCCCGCCTCGGAGGCGACGCTCCGATACCTGGATCAGCGCGGGATCAAGTACGCCAAGCGGGACGTCCTCAGTGACCCGTCGGCGACCGCGATCCTCTTCGGTCGCCTCGGCAGGGTCGTGGTCCCGGTCGTCCAGATCGGCGAGCGGCTGCTGGTCGGTCACGACCCGGTGCAACTCGCCCGCTTCCTGCCGCGAGAGGACAGCGAGGATCAGCACGTCTCGTTCGGAGCGTCGGTGCGGACGGTGACCAGCGAGATCGCCGGCGCCAAGCATCTGCCCGCCGCCTACGGCGTGGAGGTCGGCCAGGTCAAGCCGGGCTCACCAGCGGAGGCCGCCGGGATTCTGCCCGGGGATGTGATCACCGGTATCGGCCCGTACACCGTCAACGGTGGCGCCGACCAGTTTCGCCGTGCGGTGGCCCTGCGCCAGCCCGGCGACACCATGATGCTCACCCTCTGGCGCGAGGGCGATGTCTCCGAGGTCGCGGTGGTCTTTCCCATCGAGACTCCGGCCGAGGTTCCGGCCGAAAGTCACGCCGACGAAACGTCTCCCGCCGGGGAAACGAATCCCGCCTGACCGCGGCATCCGGCTCACATCCGCCCCGGCCCCGCCGTTTGGTATGCAGTGAGCACTGTGAAAGCGACGGCGCTGCCTCCGTTCCAGTTCGTGTTCGAACAGCACGCCAATGCGGTGCTGACCTTTCTCCGCGGTTCGATCGGCGCGTCCGAGGCCGAGGACTGCTTCCAGGAGACGATGCTGAGCGCGCTCCGCGCCTATCCGAGGCTCGGGGACGGCTCCAACCTGCGCGGCTGGTTGCTCACCATCGCGCGGTGCAAGGCCATCGACGCCCACCGCGCCCGAGCTCGCCGGCCGTCGCCGGTCGCCGATCCCGATCCCGGCGCGGTGGTCGACGCGCATCTCGAGCCCGACGACGGGCTCTGGGACCAGGTTCGAGGTCTCCCGAGCAAACAGCGAAAGGCCGTCGTCCTGAGGTTCGCCGGAGACAAGAGCTACCCCGAGATCGCGGCGGCGATGTCGACCACCCAGGACTCGGCGCGCCAGAGCGTGCACGAGGGATTGAAGAAACTCAGAAGGGAGCTCCGATGACCGTCGACCTGGCCATGACCAACCGATTTATCGAACGCGCGGAGGCGAAGGGGCTCGTCGACGTGGCGGTGGCAACCATGGACAGCCCGGTCGGGACGCTGCTGCTCATGGCGACGCCGCGGGGGCTGGTTCGCATTGCATTCGACCACGAGAACCGCGACGAGGTTCTGGGCGACGTTGCCACCCGTCTGTCGCCTCGAATCCTCGACGCACCGCGCCGCCTCGACGCCGTCCGCCGTCAGCTCGACAGGTACTTTGCCGGCACGCTTCGCGACTTTGACGTGCCCCTCGACTGGTCGCTCACCGGCGAGTTCGCCCGCAAGGTGCTCCGGCGCACCGCCAGGATCCCGTATGGCTCGGTGGCGAGCTATGCGGACGTCGCCGTGGGGGTTGGGACACCCCGAGGGTACCGCGCAGTCGGGAACGCGCTCGGGTCCAATCCGATTCCCGTCGTGGTGCCCTGCCACCGCGTCGTCCGGACCGGCGGCGCAATCGGCGGCTATGGGGGCGGGTTGCCGCGCAAGCGGTGGCTCCTCGCGCTGGAGACGGGCTGAGGCGTTACCAGCCGGGCGGGGGTTCGGAGCGGTTCAGCAGGCGGACGAAATCCTCCGCTCGCGCGACGGCTTCCCAGCGCCGCGAGAAGAAGTCCTGGGTGATCATCCGATTGTCGGCCAGCGAGGTCACCGTCACCGCCCACTGGTTGAGGGCCCGGGAAACCTCGACCTCGTGGGTGGCGGCTTCGTTGCGCATGACAACACCGCTGGCCGCCGGACGGCGCCCACGGTCGTTGCGTCGAGAGGACGCCATAGCCATCGCAGAGACCTCCAATAGAATCCCGGCAGGCATACGCCTGTCCGCCCCACCCATTGTCCCCCAAATGGATGCCTCAGAGCGAGAGGGTCAGCTGGTTTCCGCTTTCGCGCTCGGCCGGCTTGGCGGGCTCGTCGCGCCTCGCGGCGGCCACGGGTATTGACGTCTCGACCCAGCCCGGGACGCGACCGTCGCGTTCCCGCAGGGTCGCGATGACCGGCTCCGGCGGGCGTGGCAGCCCAAGCCCGAGCATCGCCCCGAAATCGAAGGCATTGACCACCGCGTAGTTGCTCCGGTTGTTGTTCAACAGGACGTGGAGCGGGACACCGGAATCACTCGCGGCGCGCATCGCGGGAACCCACTCCTCTAGCTCCGCCAGCGTGTACAGGTAATTGAACCGGTCGCCGCTGGTGGGTCCACTCGTGTACCAGGTCTCTCGGTTGCGGCCGTGGAAGCGAGCGATGCACAGCCGAGGTGACGTGATCGCGAGCAGGGGCGGAGCCGTCGCCGAGCCGATCTGGGGAGCGTCGACGCCGACGTAGACGCACTCGAGCTCGCGGAGCAGATCCTCGGTCGCCGGCCACGCATCGTGATCGAACCACGATCGGTGACGGAATTCGATGGCGAGCAGGTCGTCCGGGTGGCGGTCCCGAGCGGCGAGAAGCCACTCTCGCGCCTCGGGCCGGTTGGTCAACCATGGCGGGAACTGGTAGTGGACGGCGACCAGCTTGCCGCTCGATCGCAGTGGCACGAGCGCGGCCATGAAGTCGCGCTCCTCATCGGCTGTGGGCTTGCGCGGGATCCGGTCCTCGCGCTCATGCCCGGTGAGGCTGCGATACGCCTTGATGTTGAAGCGGAACTGCTCTGGGGTCCTCTCGACCCACCCCTCGACCACCTGGGGCCGCGGGATGCCGTAGAAGGTCGTGTCGATCTCCACGATCGGAAAGAACTCCGCGTAGTAGGACAGCTTGTCCCGCTGGCGGCGTCCGTGCTCCAGCTCCGGGGGATAGAAGTCGGTGTGGTCGGCCCAATTGCAGGTCCCGACCGCAATCGGCGCGCCCATATGAGTAAACAGTAACGAAGCCGTCACCAAAGCTGACGAGACTGGCGGCGCCGGCGGCCCTACGATCCCGGCGGTGGTGGTTAAGGCGGAGTCGTCCGAGAAGTGATGGCGCCCGTGCAGCGTCGTCTGAGCGCCGGCTGGCACCGGCGAACGCGCAGAGACGCGCGACTGTGGATGCTCGCCGCCCTGCTGCTGGTGATCGCGGTGGTGGTGTGGACCGCCTACGCCGCGGCCCTGCCCGTCTTCTCGTCACCGAGCCTGCCCTGGTGGGCATTCGCGATTGCATTCTTCATCACGGCTCGTCTGGCGTCGATGGACAGTCCCCGGCGCGGGACCCAGGCGATCACGCTCGCCGCCGCCCCATTTGTGGTCGGGCTGTTTCATGCGACCCCGCCGGCGCTGCTCGGCGGATATGCCGTGGGTATCGCCCTCGCCATGGCGACCCGGCGACCATGGGCCATCTGGCAGTCCGCGTTCGAGATCGTCCGCTTCGCGGTGTTCGTAGCGCTAGGCATCTGGGTCTTCCGCTTGATCTCGGGCCCCCCCAACCTTCCGGTCTGGCGAAGCGCTTTCGGGGCGATCGCGGCGACAGCCATCGTGGTGTTCCGGCGGGCGATATCCGAGGCCGTGGTGTTCCGTCCGCGAGAGCGCGGTTCCTGGACTGATCTCGCCAACCACCTGCGAGCGGCCTACGCGGCCGCCATCGTTTCGACGTGCATCGGACTGATCGCGGTACGCCTGATTCCCGTGGATCGATACGCGCTCGTGCCGCTGGCGGTGGTGACCTTCACGGTGCTGATGACCCAGCGGGCCTGGGTGCGGGAACGCTATGACCACGAGGCCGCCGAGTTCCTGATCGGGGCGGTCGACGCCCTTGCCGGCCGGGAGCTCGAGCCCTCGATCGTCCTGCTGCTCAACCGGGCACGGGACATCTTCCATGCGGAGATCGCACAGCTCACCGTGTTCCCATCGCAGCCGGCCGAGAAGGCCTTCCGCACAACCGTCCGTCACGGCCGGCCCGATGACGTCATGGTGGCGCTCGGTCTCGCCGAGCTCGACGACGTGCTCGAAGCGGAGACCGCCGGCGTGATCGTTCGTGCCGGCGAGGACGGCGATCCCAGCTCGGAGATGCTCAGCCGGCGCAACGTCAACGAGGCCATGGTGGCGCTCCTGCGCGGCGAGTCGCGAATGATCGGCAGCCTGATGGTCGGCGGTCACCAGGACGCGCGCAGCTTCGACGAGCGCGACCTTCGCCTCTTCCGCACCCTCGCCACGCGCACCACCGTGATCCTCGAGAACAGCCGGATGGAGCGCTCGATCGCACGCCTGACCGAGCTCCAGGAGCAGCTGACCCACCAGGCGTACCACGACTCCCTGACGGATCTCGCCAACCGCTCGCTGTTCGGACAGCACATCGACCAGGCGTTGCGACGCAGCGCCGAGGGTGCTGCGAGCGTCGCGGTCATCTTCCTCGACATCGACGATTTCAAGGGAGTCAACGACACCCTCGGACACGCGGCTGGCGACGCGCTCCTCGTCGAGGTCGCGGCGCGCATTCGCGCCTGCCTGCGCCGTCCGGACACCGCCGCTCGCCTCGGGGGCGACGAGTTCGCGCTGCTGATCGAGGGAGTCGACAGTGCCGGCGAAGCTGAGCAGGTCGCACGTCGCGTTCTTGCCGTGCTCAGCGAACCGTTCACCGTCTCGGGAACGTCGGTGACCGTTCGCGCCTCGCTCGGCATCGCAGTTGCAGACAACTCCGACGCAAACGCCACAAGCCTGATGCGTCATGCCGACGTGGCCATGTACGTCGCCAAGGGCGCGGGGCGGAACCGCTACGTGCTCTTCGCTCCCGGCATGGAGAGCGAAGTTGTGCACCGGCGCAAGCTCCGCGGCGAGCTCGAGCACGCGATGGAGCTGAACCAGTTCATCCTGCACTACCAGCCGGTGGTCAATCTCATCACCGGTGAGATCACCGCCGTGGAGGCGCTGGTGCGCTGGCATCATCCGCTGCGCGGGATCGTTGCTCCAGGTGAGTTCATCGCGGTCGCCGAGGAAAGCGGACTGATCATGCAGCTCGGCGAGTTCGTCCTCCGCACCGCGTGCGCGACCACCCTCCAGTTCCAGAAGCTGCAGGCGACGCCCCTGGCCGTGTGCGTGAACGTCTCCGTGGTCCAGTTGAATTCGCCGACGTTCGTCGAGGACGTCCTCGCCATCGTCGCCGAGACCGGGCTCGCGCCGGACACGCTCATCCTCGAGTTGACCGAGTCGATGTTCGTCGAGGACACCGCGGTCGTGACCGCGAAGCTCGAAGCCCTGCGCAGCGCGGGGATTCGGGTGGCCATCGACGACTTCGGCACCGGNNGAGGACGAGGACTTCACGCGCGCCATCGTGACCATCGCGGACGCGCTCCAGCTCCACGTCATCGCCGAGGGGATTGAGGCCGCATCGCAGGTGACCCGCCTGCTCGGCCTCGGATGCCTGGCCGGTCAGGGCTATCACCTCTGCCATCCGCTTCCCGCCAACGAGATCGAGCAGCTGCTTCGACACGGGGGCATCGATCGCACCCGGCTCGAGGCCGAGCCCGCTGTCCTCCGGCACGCCGCCCCACTCAGGTTGCTCGGGTAGTCGATGTTCTTCTGGCTCCTCGGACTGGGGCTCGCTGTGGTCGTCCTTGTGATCGCGGGCATCTCGTGGACGGCGGTCCGTCGCGAGAAGGCGCGGCTCGGGTTCCTGCATGGCGCGGCGCGTGGGCTGCTCGAGGCACGAGACCTCGACGCCGCGTCGGTCGACGTGCTGCGGGGCGCGTGCCGGCGTTTTGGTGCTGATTGCGGCGAGCTGACGCTCATCCCCGAGACCGGCACCGCTGCCGCCTTCCGGACCACGGTCCGTGGCGGCGAGCCCGTCGACGTGATGCGATCGACCGACCTCGAGGACGCCGAGGATGGCGCGCTGACCCCGGCGGTCTACAGCGTGGTGCACATCGCCGAAGCGGCAGCCGATCCGTGGGTCGCACGGCTCTGCGGACGTCTCGGGATATCGAGAGGCGTCACCGTGACCCTGCGCCATGGGTCGCGCACGGTCGGTTACATGGCGCTCGGGATGCGCGCGTCGGAACGTCGGGAATCCCGCTCCGACGATCGCCACCTCCAGGACCTCGCCAACCTGGTTGCCCTGACCGTCGAACGCAGCCG
>PKWB01000087.1:0-442 GCA_003131685.1 Candidatus Dormiibacterota bacterium | reverse complement strand
GGATCAACGCCGAGCACGGACATGCGACCGGCGACGCGGTGCTCATCGAGGTCGCGCGCCGCCTTCACGAGTGCCTGCGCCGTACCGATACCGCAGCCCGGCTCGGTGGCGACTCATTCGCCCTGCTCCTCCCCGAGGTCCTTCACCCTCGTGAGGCGGAGCTGATCGCCCAGCGGGTGGTCGAGGCCCTCGCGGCACCGGTCGCCGGCGATGGAATCGCGGTGTCGGTCCAGGCATCGGTCGGGCTCGCCTGCGCGAACACCGAGGACACATCCGCCGCGGTGCTGCTCCGACATGCGACCGCCGCCGCCCAGGACGCACGTGAGGCCGGCTCCGGCACCTATCGCATCCACGGGGGCGTGACCTCGGGCACGGCGGACCCCGACCTTGCTGAGGAGCTCGAATCCGCGCTCAACAAGGGAGAGCTCGTCCTCCACTACCA